>JBEAXB010000088.1:0-4747 GCA_041160045.1 Actinomycetota bacterium | reverse complement strand
TGGACTTCGAGTATCTGAAGTGTGCTCCCTTGCATTGCAGAGTGTCTCGTCCGACAGCGCAACGCTTCGGGTCATGGGTAAGGGCTCGAAGGAACGCATGGTTCCGATGAGTCAGCCGGCAATTCATGCACTGCACCGATGGTTGACCGTGCGCAACGAAGTAGCAGCCGACAATGCAGGGGCAATGTTGTTTCTGTCGGCACGGGGCAACCCAGTGACACGTCGTGATGTTGCCCGAATGCTTGATATCGCGTGTGAACGCGCCGGAATCGTCGGCGGAACCCATCCGCACGCATTGCGCCATTCATTTGCCACGCATCTGATGGACAACGGTGCAGACACACGTTCCATTCAGGAACTGCTTGGTCATCGCGATGCGTCAACGACCCAGCGCTATACCCATGTCAGCAAAGAACGTCTCCGTCTTGTCTATTCCGAATCTCATCCACGCGCATGAACGCTCGTCCGCTTCGCTACTCCATCGACACGGCTTGGCAGTCGTGGCACGAATCCGAGGAATCCACGGCGCGCGACTGGCTCGTTGTTCATTACGCATCTCTCGTGAAGTTCGTTGCTGGCCGTCTTGGTGCCGGCCTGCCGCGCTCTGTTGACATCGGTGATCTGGTGAGTGCCGGAGTATTCGGCCTGATGAATGCCATCGATAAATTCGACCCGAGCAACGGAGCCAAATTCGAAACGTATGCGATTCCTCGAATCAGGGGAGCAATCCTCGATGGTCTTCGGGCTCTTGATTGGGTTCCGCGCTCCGTGCGCTCTCGGTCACGCTCTGTGCAAGATGCGATTGCGGCCCTCGAGCATTTGCATGGCCGCACGCCAACTGATGAAGAGATTGCCGCTGAGTTGAAGATCTCGGTGGAAGATCTCGAAAAGTGGCTTGCAGATATCGCCGCAGGTTCGGTTGGGCCTCTCGATCATGTCGCCATGGATTCAACGCCCGCCGGAACCGACACCTTCCAAGAGCCAGGCAAAGCGATGGAAGACGGCGAACTGCGCGGTGCGATGCGTGCCGAGATTTCGAAGTTGCCCGAGCGCGAACAAGCAATTCTGATCCTGTATTACGACGACGGACTGACACTGTCCGAAATTGGCGAGGCTCTCGGCGTCACCGAAAGCCGTATTTCGCAAATTCATACAAAAGCTGTGCTTCAGCTGCGGTCTCGTTTGGCCGCTGCCGGCATGGCATAAATTTCCCTTTCCCGAATAGCCATTGCGCCCCACTCATGGGGGAATGATTTCTTTGATGGTGTGTGCCATGGTGATGGCGGTGGTCCCGCCTGTCCCTCCAGTACGGGGAACCGTGGTGACGTCGTTTCGCCCTCCCGCCTGTGAGCGGTGTGCGGGGCATCGGGGGGTCACGGTGGCCACGGAGTCTGGCAGTGAGGTGCGAGCCGTGCGCCAGGGGCTCATCACGTTTGTCGGCAAGGTGGCTTTGCTGACCTACATCGTCCAGGAAATCGAGCCTGGCGTGCGAGTGACCTATGGGTGGCTTGCAGATACTGCGGTCAACGAGGGCGACGTCGCAGAGGCAGGGGCCGTGATTGGTCGTACGGCGAAGCGGACCTACATCGGGGTACGGGTGGGGGAGATCTATGTGGATCCCCTGAGGCGACTTGGGTTCTCTCGCGCCCGCCTTGTGGGGCCACAACGGGCAATTGAGGGACAAAGGCCCCCTTTCCGATAGTCTTTCCGAGGCTCATTGGTGCAATTTCGCACTGATAGTCAGGCAAATACCTTGCACACTGGCCACCTGCGGTCGCTTCGGCGTCGGTCCAGTGTGTGGAAAACCGCAGAAGGAGAAAATTATGGCTGTCGTATCAATGCGTCAGATGCTTGAAGCTGGTGTTCACTTTGGTCACCAGACCCGTCGTTGGAACCCGAAGATGAAGCAGTTCATTTTTGGTGAGCGCAACGGAATTCACATCATCAACCTCGACCAGACCCTCGAGCGCATCGAAGTTGCTTATGCATTCGTGCGCGATCTTGTTGCAGACGGCGGAACAGTTTTGTTCGTCGGCACAAAGAAGCAGGCTCAAGACCCCATCCGTAGCTACGCCGAAAAGTGTGGCATGTACTACGTGAACGAGCGTTGGCTCGGCGGAATGCTCACCAACTTCGAAACAATCTCAAAGCGCGTCAGCAAGATGCAAGAGTACGAGCGCATGCAAGCCTCTGGTGAGTTCGAAGCAATGCCAAAGAAGGAAGCCCTCCTGATTTCACGCGAACTCGAAAAACTGCAAAAGAACCTTTCCGGTATCTCACAGTTGGCTCGTCGTCCCGATGCAATCTTCGTGCTCGACACGATGAAAGAGCACATCGCAGTCACCGAGGCAAACAAGTTGAAGATCCCCGTGATTGCAGTTGTCGACTCGAACGTCAACCCCGACTTCATCCAGTTCCCGATTCCAGGTAACGACGACGCAATTCGTGCAAACGACCTGCTCACTCGCGTGATTGCTGAAGCAGTCATCGAAGGTCGTTTCATTGCTCAGAAGCGCAATCCAGGCGGAAATGCTGCCGAGGTTGCTCCAGTCGAGCGCACAGCAGAAGAAAACGCAGTGTTTGAAGCACAGCAGGCCGATGCTCGTCGTCAGGCTGCTGAAGCTCAGGCATCACGCGAAGCTCGTCTTGCTGCAACAAAGTCAACCGAACCCGCAGCGGAGTAATCATGTCGTACACAGCAAAAGATGTTCAGTCGCTTCGCCAGTCAACTGGCGCCGGAATGATGGACTGCAAGAAGGCTCTCGAGGAAAATGGCGGTGACATCGAAGAAGCGAAGCAGTGGCTTCGTGAAAAGGGTCTTGCCGCAAGCGCCAAGCGCGACGATCGCGACAATGCCCAGGGTGTTGTTTCGATCATCGTCGAGCCAACTCGCGCATCAATCATCAAATTGAAGTGTGAAACCGACTTCGTTGCATCAAGTGAAGGCTTCAAGTCAGAAGCCGATGCGCTTGCAAAAGCAATCCTTGAAAAAGGTGAAGCTGGTCTTGCCGATCGTTCCGCACAAATCGATGACATGAAGATCACTCTGAAGGAAAAAATCGAAGTGGGCGAAATGATTCGTTTCGAAGCAGCAGCCGGAAACGTTCTTGATTCATACGTGCACATTCAAGGTGGCCGCGGAGTCAATGGCGTCATCGTCGAGATGACTGGTGCAACAGCAGAACTTGCCCACGATGTCGCCGTGCACATCGCGTTTGCTCGTCCTCGCTACCTGAAGCGCGAAGATGTTCCTGCAGAGGAAATCGAAAAAGAGCGTGCCACCCTCGAGACACTCACTCGTAACGAAGGCAAGCCAGAAGCTGCCATCGCCAAAGTGGTCGAAGGTCGCATCAATGGTTTCTTCAAGGACATCTGTCTCCTCGAGCAGCCCTACGCAAAAGACGACAAGAAGAGCATCACCCAATTTATTGGTGACGCTCAGATCGTCCGTTTCGCGCAGGTAGAGATCGGCTGACATGTCGTCTCGGCCCACATGGTCTCGCATCGTGCTCAAACTCTCGGGTGAGGCACTTGCGGAGCCATCCGGATTTGGCCTTGATAACAGCGTTCTTTCCCAGGTAGCCACCGAAGTGCGTGAAGCGCGTGAGGAACTGGGCACGAACATCGCAATTGTGGTGGGCGGAGGCAACTTCTGGCGCGGCATCAAGGGTGCAGGCCAAGGAATGGACCAAGCCCAGGCCGACTACATGGGAATGCTTGCCACCGTCATGAACGGTCTTGCGTTGCAAGATGCCCTCGAACGTGTCGGACAGCAATCTCGGGTCATGACGGCCATTGAGATGCCAAAGATCGCAGAGCCCTACATTCGTCGCCGAGCAGAACGCCACCTGGAAAAGGGTCGCGTGGTCATTTTGGCTGGAGGAACGGGAAACCCTTTCTTTACAACGGATACAGCAGCAGCCCTCCGGGCAGCCGAGCTTGATGCCCAGGCCATCTTGAAGGGCACCCACTCTGGAGTTGATGGTGTGTACACCGCTGACCCAAAGATTGACAAAACTGCCACTCGGTACGACCGCATCAGCCATATGGATGTCATCACCAAGGGACTCAAAGTGATGGACTCGACGGCGATCACATTCTGCATGGACAAGAACCTGCCAATCGTGGTTTTCAACCTTCTCGAGCGGGGCAACGTGAAGTCCATTCTCCAGGGCAACCCAGTGGGTACGCTGGTCGGGTGATCGACGACACCATTCTCGAAGCCATCGACAAGATGGAACGAGCCTTGGAACATGTCCAAAGTCAGTTTTCCTCTGTCCGAACCGGCCGAGCCACTCCAAGCCTTGTCGACAGATTGCTCGTTGACTATTACGGCTCGCTCGTGCCTCTTCAGCAACTCGCCGGCTTTCAAGTTCCTGAAGCCCGCACTCTCATCGTGAAGCCTCACGACCGCGGAGCTCTTGCTGCTATTGAAAAAGCCATTCGCGAAAGCGACCTCGGGTTGCAGCCATCGAACGACGGCATCATCATTCGTCTGTCCATTCCTGTGCTGACCGAACAGCGTCGCAAGGAATACGTGAAGATCGTGAAGAACATGTCTGAAGACGGACGCATCGCTGTGCGCAACATCCGACGTGATGCCCGCAAGACAATTGAAACCGCCGAGAAAAATTCTGAGATTTCCAAAGACGAATTAGAGCGCGCGGAAAAAGAACTTGAGAAGATCACACATGATCATGTCGAGCAGATCGAAAAAGCTTTCACCCGCAAGGAACACGAGCTGCTC
>JBEAXB010000087.1:0-4758 GCA_041160045.1 Actinomycetota bacterium | reverse complement strand
CGAATGGTTCGTGCATCGCACAGGTCACGGAATCGGCATGGAAGAACACGAAGACCCCTACATGGTGAAGGGCAACACAACCCTGATTGCACCGGGTCATGCATTCAGCGTTGAGCCGGGCATTTATATTGCCGGCAAGTGGGGCATGAGGCTCGAAGATTGTGTCGTGGCAACGCCGAACGGGCCGCTTTCGCTCAATCACGCTGATCATCACCTGATCGTCCTCGATCGATGATTCGTCTCGACGCAGCCACTGTACTTTTGCAGTGGGCAACAGGAGGATTGCTGTTCCTCTGGTTCACCACCCGCAAGCACGAGATGAGTGCCGGATACAGCTGGCTCATGCGTGGCACATTTCTTACGTTGGCCGCCGGTGCAGCAGCCGCTGGCATTGCAACTGATTTCGTTCCCGTGCGTGACATCGCCGCGATTGCAGTCGCCGTTGTTTCTCTACTGACTCTTCGTCGCAAGAATGTCTCGCTCGATCTGGTTGCCCCGATGATTGGCTTTGTCGGCCTCATTGCAGCATCAATCGATGCAACAACGGGCACGAACAATATTGCGGTGAACTTGCTGCGTGTTCTTATCGGCACGCTGTTCCTTGGTGCTGTGAGCGATGCAATGTTGCTCGGGCACTGGTATCTCGTGCAACCCGGATTGCCGCGCTCCATCTTGAATGAACTCGTTTCTGCGCTGCGTTTCATCCTGCCATTCGAGGTGGCCGTGATGTTGTTGCCGACCGGCATGTTCAGCGTGTTCACCGGAGCTGTTGATGACGGCTGGAATGGCACACTCGGCTGGTTCTGGGTGGCCTGTGCCATCACGACCGCTGTTCTCATCGAAGTGACGCGTGCTGCGTTGCGTGAGCGGTATTACTCCGCTGTGATGGCCGCAACGGGACTGCTGTATCTGGCCATTCTCACGGCCTTTGGTACCGATCTCGTGGCGAGAGCTGTCCTCGCCTAGTTTGATCGGTGTGGAAACTTTCGAACGCACCATCTACAACGCCGAGCACGAGCAATTTCGTGCCACCTTTCGCCAGTGGCTTGACAAGGAGATAGCACCGCATCACGAACAGTGGGAAGCCGACGGAATCGTGTCGCGCGATGCATGGTTGGCGGCAGGCAAGCTTGGGTTTCTTGGCTATCACGTGCCCGAGCAGTACGGCGGTGGCGGTGTCAGTGATTTCAAGTTCGGTGCAATCATGCAGGAAGAAGTCTCTGAGACTGGCCTGATCGGCAGCGTCAACGGCATGACATTGCACAATGACATTGTTCTTCCGTACTACCTCGGACTTGCGACCGATGATCAGAAGCAGCGGTGGTTGCCGCGCATGGTGACGGGCGAACTCATCGGTGCGCTTGCCATCACCGAACCAAACACTGGAAGCGATGTTGCAAACGTACGCACGTCTGCTGTTCGTCATGGTGATGCATGGGTGGTCAACGGTGCAAAAACATTCATCACAAACGGCATCAACAGCGACTTGGTGATTACCACCGTGCGCACGAACGATCAGCCAGGCCACAGGGGTCTGTCGCTGCTGATCCTTGAGCGCGGGATGAAGGGATTCGAGCGCGGTCGCAACTTGAACAAGCTCGGTATGCATGCCCAAGACACGGCAGAGTTGTCGTTCACCGATGTGGAAGTGCCGGCCGAAAACATGCTCGGGTTTGAAGGGCAAGGCTTCGTGTATCTGATGCAGAACCTTGCTCAAGAGCGCCTGACAATGGCTGTTGGCGGCGTCAAGGTGGCATCAGCTGCGCTCAATTGGACGCTCGACTACACGCGCGAGCGCAAGGCGTTTGGTCAGTCCATCGCAACATTCCAGAACTCGAAGTTTGCACTCGCCGAGATGGCAACAGAGATCCAGATTGCTCAGGTGTATGTCGATCGGTGCATCGAACTGCACTGCGAGGACAAGTTGTCGGCCGAGCAGGCCGCAGCAGCGAAGTTCTGGGTGACCGAATTGCAGAACAGAGTTGTTGATCGCTGTCTGCAGTTGCATGGTGGTTACGGCTACATGCTCGAATACCCGATTGCGCGTGCATGGGCAGACAGTCGTATCCAAACGATTTACGGCGGAACAACCGAAATCATGAAGGAAATCGTGGGCCGTAGCCTCACGAAGTAATCAGTAGATTGCGCCTGCTTCGCGCAGTGCAGCAGCATCGAGCCCGAGCGAAGTGACAATCTCGTCTGAGTGTGCGCCCATGAGGGGTGCCGGGTGGGTGATGTTCGTGGGAGTGCCCTTGAATCGTGGTGCATTGCGCACTTCGCGCATCGTGCCTGCCTGGGGATGTTGACGCACGACAAACGTTTCGTTGTGAATGACCTGAGGGTCATCCACCACCGATTCGAGAGTGTTGAGCCCAGATGCCGGAACATCGTGCACGAGGGCCGCGGCGAGAAAATCATGAACCGACATGGTCTTCAATTGATTCAGAAGAATCTCTTTGAATGCTTCTGAATTCTTGGCTCGAGACATGGAGTCCTTGAAGCGTTCATCTTTGCCGATTTCGGGTACACCAAGTGCTGTGCAATATCCCTCGAACTCAGATTGTGTGACGGCGGAAACTGTTGCGTACCCATCCATGAATTCGAGTGCTGCATAGCTCGACGAGATTGTTGCTGCACGATACGCATCGTCATCGAGGATGGCGACATCCATCGCGCAGTCGGGCCATGTGAACGAAATTGCTGCATCGAGCATGGACACGGTGATGTGTTGGCCACCGGCGCCACGTTCGCGGGCAAACAGTGCTGCAGTAACTGCTTGAGCCACGGTGTACGCAGTCACCTTGTCGCACACGAGGTGCTTGAAGATTGCTGGTTTTCCTGTGGCTCGGTCTGTCTGCACGGAAGCAAGCCCTGATGCTGCCTGAATCACGTTGTCGTAGACACGTCGGTTGCTGCTCGGACCATCGACGCCAAAACCAGCAATCGAGACATAAATGATGTTCGGATTGATGGCGGCAACCTCGTCGTATCCGAAACCCAAACGGTCGAGTGCGCCTGGACGAAAGTTCTGGATGAGGACATCGGCAGTCGCAACCAACTTGCGCAAGACATCGGTGCCCTGCTCTTTCTTCAGGTCGAGCACTAACGACTTCTTGCCACGGTTGTGCAATGCATACAAACCAGTGATGCCATTTTTCTGAGTGCCAAGATGGCGCATCATGTCACCGAGGCCGGGCGATTCAACCTTGATGACTTCGGCACCTTGATCGCCGAGTGTCATTGCTGCGAGCGGACCAGAAATCATCACGGACATATCGACGACACGAATGCCGGTGAGTGGTCCTTGACTATGGTCGTGGGTCATGCCGGTGCCCCGTGTGCAACTAGTGGCCAGGGCCTTTCGCGTTCGAGGATGCTTGCGAGTTCAAGAAGAACTTGTTCGCTGAAGTGTGGGCCAATGATCTGGAGCCCGACGGGTAGGCCATCGACCATGCCGGCAGGAACAGAAATGCCCGGGTTGCCGTGAAGGTTGCAGGGGAATGTGAGCAAGCCGTTGTTGGCAGCACCTGCTTTGATGCCGCCGAACTCGCTCGGCAGTGGGCCTTCAGCAATGAACGCAACGTCGGGGTTCGACGCTGTGATGACAAGATCGACTTGTTCGAAAATCTCCGACATGCGCAGGTTAACGGCGGCACGACGCGATTCGATCTTGGCGCGCTCTGTTGCGTTGTATCGACCTTCGGTGAGTTGAAGTCCCATGCGCATCTCTGGCGTGAGGTCGTCGGCACATGCCGGCCACATGTCGCCAAGTTCAGATGCAATGGAAATCATTCCGCTGATTGACCATGCAGCTCCCATGCGAGGCAGATCGACATTGATTCCGTCAATCCTTCGTAGTTGTGCCTTTGCAACTAGATGATCGGCAGCTTCGAGAAGAACGTTCCACATTGCGGGTGAGACCACTGCGCCGCCCCAGTCGCTCACGATTGCGACGCGAAGACCAGCAACAGGAATTGTTCCGAGCGCTGCTTCCCAACCACTGACGCGGGGAAGACTGAGCGGATCGGCTGCGTGATGGCCGTTGCACACATCGAACCAACGTGCAGTGTCGCGCACGCTGCGCGTCATGCCGCCAGTGGTGACCGTGAGGTTGCCGTATTCCACATGAGGGCCACGGGGGATACGACCAAAGGTTGACTTCAGCCCGACAAGACCGGTGAAGCCTGCGGGGATGCGGATGGAACCACCGCCATCACCACCAGTGCCGAGAGTGAACAGGCCGCCAGCTACTGCTGCTGCGCCGCCGCCAGATGAACCACCTGGAGTGCGCTCTAAGTTCCACGGATTGCGCGTCACGCCATTCAGGACCGTACGGGTGACATTGACTCCGCCGTATTCGCTTGCAGTGGTGAGTCCGAAATGATTTGCACCAGCTCCCATGAGACGCGACACCATCGTTGATGTGTGGCCAGAGATGCGATCAGCAAACGGAACCGATGCTTCTGTCGCCGGCCATCCCTGCACATGATCGAGTTCTTTGACGCCCATTGGTACTCCGCCGAAAGGAAGCGACACATCGGCACGGTCGGCACGTTCGAGTGCACCGTCTGCATCGATGTATGAAATTGCATTCAGGGAACTTGCTGCAACTGCATTGAGAGTTGCTTGCATTTCTTCGCGAGGGGAGCGGCGACCCGCTCTGAATTCGTCAACGAGCGAGCAGGCGTCGCCAAGCCATGGTGTATCTGTCATCTTGGCAACTTATCGCACAAGCCAAAGCCTCGACCCGTACGGAAA
>JBEAXB010000287.1:0-3236 GCA_041160045.1 Actinomycetota bacterium | reverse complement strand
GTGGATCGTGGCGATTCTCGGCGGGTTTGCCTTCGGTCTGTCGTATCCGGCTCTCGCGGTGTATCGCGGCGAGTTGTTCCCCACCGGCGTGCGCGGACTAGCGGGCGGAATCATCATGACCTCGGCACTGGTCGGTGGAAGTTTCGGCCTGATTGGTGCTGGACGAGTACTCGACACCGGAGTTTCATATGGCACTGTGATGATGACTCTTGTACTTGGGCCCTTGATTGCATCAATCGTGGTGTGGTTTCGTTATCCCGAAACTGCACACCTCGAACTGGAAGACATCACGACCGAAAATCAGTAGTCGATATCCACGACGCAATTCGTTGTGCCACGTCAGCATCTGCGCGTGCAAGTTCATGGCGACCGTTCTGCACCCATTGCCATGTGACATCACCGGGGACAACTGCAAAAGCGATTTCCAATTCTGCTGGCGTACCGAACGTGTCCTTGGTGCCGCTCACACACAACGTGGGCACGTTCACGCGCGGCAGATGTTCGATGCGCATGTTCTCGGGCTTTTTCGGAGGGTGCAACGGGTACGAGATGAGGACGACACCCGCAACATCGAGTGGGTTTTCAGTGTCTGCAACAGCCATGGAACACATGCGGCCCCCCATTGATCGCCCACCGATCACAATGGCCGATGTTTCAACGCCGAGTGACTCTGCAAACTCGCGTACGTGAGTACGAATGCAATCGAGCAACACAGGTGGCTTATCCGGAAACGGTTTGCCGGCAAGCCGATACGGAAAATCAAAACGAGCAACCGGAAGCGGTGCAAGTTCGGCTTCAATTGCGATCAGCGACGAATGGTCGCACGACGACCCAGATCCGGGAAAGAGAACAACTCCCGCAATCTTGGTCATAATGCATTGAGCAGGATGCGGCGTGCTTCAGTGATATCCAGAATCAACTTGCTCGCCAGAATCTCATCGCCACCATGGTCTGGGTGAACGCGCCGAAGACTGTCGCGATACCGGCCCATGATGTCGCGCTTGCCGGGCTTGATGGTGCCGCCGGGGAACCCGAGCACATCAAGAGCCCACGCGCGTGGGTCTGCCAGAGCAGAAACAGATGATGCATTGGTGCCAGCCAAATAGGCAATGAACGACGGCCCGATAGGGCCACGCCAAGTGAATGCTCGCCTCATCATTGGTACGAGTTTTTGTCGCAGATCAATGTTGAGACGTTCGAGAGAATAGATTGCGCCCAGAACCTGCTGCAGCGGAGTTCCGTTGCTCTGGAACTCGAACTCAATCGAATCTCCGTTTCCGTGCATGCGGTGAGTGCTGTACGACAAACCATGTCGGTCTACTTGGAAACGATGGCGCAATCGTGGTTGCACCACCCGACTGTCACGTTCAATCTCAGACAGCAATCGCTGTAGATCGGGATACAGGTCTTCATCGACATCGTGGATGTGTGCTGCAACAACTGCACCAAGAAGGATGGTTGGTTCAACGGGAAGAGAAATGTGTCCGAGGGACAGACGTCGCGTCGGAGCGATGGGCCGCGAATGAAAGATTTCTATCTCGGCCAGAAGCATGAAAAGAACGCTATCTCCGCTAGCGAATGACAGATGTGAGAAAGGTCTCAGTGATCTGGAATTCACGCAGGATGTTGACTGGATTGCGAAATCCGTGCCCCTCGCCCACCATGATTTCGAGCCGTACAGAGCCTCCGGCGGTGTTCACTGCATCGCGTAATCGTTCGGAATGGATGATTGGCACAGACGTGTCTTGGTCTCCGTGAAAAAGCAGGATCGGTGTATCAATCAATGCCTCAGCATGATTGTGTGGAGACCGCTCGCGGGCCAACCCGTCCTTGTCGGGAGTTGCCCCGATGAGTGCTGGCATGAAATGGGATTCGAACGGGTCATCTCCGTGCAACAGTTCAGCAAGATCCACTACCGGATATTTCGCAACGACAGCTGCAACCAGAGATGCATCCACGACTGCGGCATTGAGTGCAGTGAGCCCTCCAGCACTTCCACCCATCAGAATCGTTCGTGCAGGCAAGTAACCATGCGTGGCTTGCAGATGCCGAATCACAGTAACCGTGTCGTTGCTGTCGTATTCACCCCAATGACCATTGAGAGACATCATGAACTCACGCCCATGACCAGTGGTGCCGCGGTGATCAATGACTGCAATGTCGTATCCACGCGACAACCAATAAGTGAACTGCGGTCGGAATGTCACCTGCCACTGATCATTTGGCCCGCCGTGAACCCAGCAGATGACGGAACCACTTGATTGATGTGACTTGTACAAACGAAACGGGACGGATGGGTTGTCCCCTTCTGCCATTTCAATTGTCGGCTCCACCAATTCGAGATCGATTTCGTCGGATGACCAGAACGAATCCGCCGGTTGCACCAATATCTTGCGGCGTGGCTCAAGCAGGTTCTCCACGAAATACACAACAACCTGTTGAGGTGTGCGCGCACCTGTTCGCAGTGCAGCCAGAGTGTCGCCTTCCCATGAAAGACACCCGTGCACACCATGCCCGATGCGATGGCGCGACCCTGTTGCCCTATCGAACACCCACAGTGACGAGTAGCCGTCTTCATTGCGCGTGTAGGCAACGCGGGTTCCGTCAGAGTTGAAACACCATGTGCGTTGACCTGGGCCCCACGTTGGGCCACCGTGTTCGCAATGATCGATGATGATCACATTCGGGTCGATGATGTGATCGCCGAGAATCTGAAGATTGGTCACGCCCATCGAATCATCGATGAAACCAAAACTGCCACCACCACGACTGAACCGCGCCTGCTGTACCGCCACTCCCGTTGTCTCTGTTTCAGGCCACACCGTGCTCTGGGTCCACGCCATGTTGGGTCTGTTCCACACGATGCACATGCCCGAAACACCAGCCGTTGCATCAACAGCAAAATCTGAATCACCATGCATCAAGTACGGCTCGCCCGAATCGAAGTCGTACCCCCACAGTTCCTTACCATCGGCAATCGCAAACAACGAACGATTCATGTATTCAAGAGCTGGCGTCGACCACGAACGTGTGGCATCAAATGGCAGAGTTTTGAGCGCAACCGCAGCATCGTCTTTCACCGTCACTTGAATGATGCCGACTGACTTTGTGACGACATACACCCGCTCGCCATCGTCTGACCACACGTGTACTCCACCCGATAATCCACGGCCCGTCGCAGGCGAATACTCATCCAGCAGAATCACTGATTGCGACCCATCGGTTGCCCACATCTT
>JBEAXB010000086.1:0-8309 GCA_041160045.1 Actinomycetota bacterium | reverse complement strand
TTTGCCCGGTTGGCAAGATATGCGAATGCGCGGTGCGATGTAACGAGCGCACGTGATTCACAGTTGGCCAATGTTGTATCGATGTCATTTCCGAGGGTTTCGAGTTCAGCGATGTACTCAGCTGCGTTTGCTGCAAAAGTTGCAGAAAGATCCGGAGACGACTGGCTCATTGCGTCAGCCACTGAACGGGTCATGGTCACCATGTTCGCTGGGTCGAGCCATACGTGAGGGTCTTTGCCTGAAGTAAGAACTTCACCGTCGGTTTCACCCTCTGTTCCTTCGAGCTGGTCCACGATGGGCAACAACTCAAGCGATGTCAACAAATCGACAGCCTTGACTGAACCCGGCAGTGATGCCACGGCCTTTTCAATGTCGGGCTGGAATCCGTCACTGATGTAGAACACCAACTCGGCCGCTGCCAATTGATCGAGGCTCTTTGCGGTGAGTTGAACATCATGTGCGCCCTCGCCAGGGGGAGTGAGTGCCACGAGATCGACATTGTCTCCGCCGACGCGAGAGACGATTTCTGCAATGGGGTAGAACGACGCAGCAACCGTGATGGTTGCCTGCTTGTGTTGTGTCGGTGCCCGAGCATGAGATGAGGGCAACACCACAGATGGCGGGGACGAGGAGACGAAGGAAACGCATGTCGACAGCATAATGAGAATGAGAATGATTATCAACTTGAATCCCATTGAGATGTTCGCTTGTAGCCTTGCCGTAGTCGTCCAAGAGAGGAACCCCCCATGGCGAATGACTGGTTTGAAACGGTTGCAGAGGCACAACGTCGCGCAAAGGCGCGTTTGCCCAAATCCGTATACGGCGCTTTGATCGCCGGTTCCGAGAAGGGCTTGTCATCAACGGACAACCTCAATTCTTTCGACCAACTGGGTTTTGCACCTCATGTTGCTGGCAACTCAAACAATCGCGACATGAGCACCACAGTCATGGGTCAGTCGCTTTCGATGCCCGTCATCATTTCGCCAACAGGTGTGCAGGCCGTGCATCCTCAAGGCGAAGTCGCAATTGCGCGTGCCGCTGCAAACCGCGGAATCCCGATGGGGCTCAGTTCGTTTGCCAGCAAGTCGGTTGAAGAAGTTGCAGCGGTCAACGGCTCCACGTTCTTCCAGATGTATTGGTGCGGAGATCGCGCCACGCTCGAGCAGCGCATGGAACGTGCACGCGCAGCTGGCGCCAAGGGTCTGATTGTCACCCTCGACTGGTCGTTCTCGAATGGTCGTGACTGGGGAAGCCCGTGGATTCCCGAAAAGATCGATCTCAAAGCAGTGTTCAAGCTCGCACCCGAAGTCATCGCCAAGCCAGCGTGGTTGTTGGCCTTTGCAAAGACCGGCAAGTTGCCCGACTTGTCAGCGCCCAACATGGCAAAGCCCGGAGAAAAGGCACCGACATTTTTTGGTGCGTACTACGAGTGGATGCAAACACCACTTCCATCGTGGGAAGACATTGCCTGGCTTCGTGAGCAGTGGGGTGGCCCATTCATGGTGAAGGGCGTCAGCCGTGTCGACGATGCAAAGCGCGTTGTCGATCTTGGTGCAACTGCATTGTCTGTTTCGAACCACGGAGGCAACAACCTCGACGGAACACCTGCTCCGATTCGCGCACTGCCGGCAGTTGCCGATGCAGTTGGCAGCCAGATCGAAGTTCTGCTCGATGGTGGCATTCGTCGCGGCAGCGATGTTGTGAAGGCGCTTGCACTCGGTGCACGTGCAGTCATGATTGGTCGCGCGTATTTGTGGGGCCTCGCAGCCAATGGTCAAGCAGGCGTCGAGAATGTTCTCGATGTCCTTCGCGGTGGCATCGATTCGGCATTGCTCGGAATGGGTAAGTCGAACATCAATGAACTCACACGCGACGACATTGTGATTCCGCCAGACTTCCTGCGCGCACTCGGCACCAAATAACTGTTGGCGTTTGTCAGCTCAAGTGAGCAGACAAACGAGTCACGATTTCTTCTGCATGCGTGTCCTGCAGGAAGTGTCGTGCACCGGCAATCTCGTCGAACGTGGAATGTGGAATCAGTGACGACCACTTCTTGCCCCATTCGGTAACGAACACTGTGTCTTCGGTGCCCCAGAGAAAGTTCACTGGGATTGTCAGTGCATTGATCTTTGCAAAGTTCAATTCCTGATTCACCGCATCGCCTGAGATTGGGTCATGCAAAGGAATGCTCATCGGGAATCGACGCGGGCCAGCAATGCCGGCTACTCCGAGCCCTGCAAACGGAGCGTCATAGGCCTTTTGCACATCGGCTGCCTCGCCAACATATTCAGGTGTGCCCCCGGTGATTGCAACAAATATGGAATCCTGCGGCGAGATGCGATCGGTCGCCATTGCCATGAGGCCACCGAGGGTGAACTTGTCGGGCACATTTGTTTCGAACAATCCGCCGGGAGACCACTGTTCAATCCACTGACGAATTCCTTCGGTGTATTCGTATCCCTCATGATGAAGCCACGTGTTCATGATGACGACTCGTGAGAAACGTTCGGGCATGGCGGCTACTTGTGCGAGGCCCGTTGGGCCACCCCAGTCCTGCACCATAATCATGATGTTGCGCAGGTCGAGTGATTCGATGAGGCGCTTCGTATTCGCAGTGTGACGAGCGATGTTGTACCACGCAGGGTCTGTGACCTTGTCGGATCGACCGAAGCCGATGTGGTCGGGCGCGATGCATCGGTACCCCTTGGCAACCATCAACTTGATGATGTTGCGATACAGATACGACCAAGTGGGCATGCCGTGCATCATGAGTACGACGGGACCATCGGCTGGTCCTTCATCGATGTAGTGCATGCGCAATCCATCGATGTCGAAGTAATGGGGCTGGTAGGGGAAATCAGCCAGACCGGCGAAATTCTCATCGGGGGTGCGTAGGAATTCGGGGGTTGTCATGGGGGAGTCTTTTCTATGAAACGAATTGATGGATGGTGGCGACGAGTTCGTCGGGGGCATCTTCTTGAATGAAATGGTTTGCACCCTCGATCACGATGTGGTCGAGGCCTTTGGCGCCAGGAACTCGTTCCTGAAACTTGAGATGTGCTCCGGGCTTGAAAGCAATCGGGTCTGCCGAGCCGAATACGGTGAGGAAAGGTTTTGTCCATGTGGCGAGATAATTCCAGATCTCGATGCACTGTGGCACGCCAGGGTTTTCCGGTTGCACTGGAATCAGGCTTGGGAAAATCTTCGGACTTGTTTGGTACGAACCATCTGGATACGGCGCGTTGTACGCAGCGATTTCATCGGCGCTCAGTGTGCGCGTCGAGCCGCCATTCACGAGATGACCTATCGGAAGTTCGGGAACTGAACTGGAATACTCCAACCAGTCACGCATCGCCTTGTTGCCACCTTCACCCACAGGAATGCCGGTGTTTGATGCAATCACGCGTGAGACGCGATCACCAATATCAACAAGTGCGCCGATACCGATGATGCCGCCCCAGTCCTGGCAGTACAACGTCTTCGAACCAAGCCGCCACCCATTCGATGTGTCGGGCAAGTGTGTAATACGCAGGATCATTCGGTTTGTCCGAACGACCAAGGCCCATGAGATCGAGCGAGATCACTCGGTGGCCAAGTGCAACGAGGCCATTGATCATGTGACGATGAAGGTACGACCACGATGGATTGCCGTGCATCAAAAGAATTGGGTCCTGATTGCGCGGGCCTTCATCAATGAAGTGAAAGCGAAGGCTGATGCCGTCCTTTCCAACAATGGTTGTGTAGTGCGGTTCGAAGTTGTAATCGGGGAGCCCGATGAAACATTCGTCGGGGGTGCGCATAATTTCCATCAGACGGGGCCAACAGTGGTGAACGTGTCGTCGCGAGGTCGCACGACAACCGTGTACGTATCTGCAATTGCCGCTCCGCGATGTTCGCCCTGGGCTGCAAGGCGCTCTGGGTCTTGCACAACTGCCATGAATGCACGCAGTGATGGATATGCAATGAAACGACATTCATCCCATTGGCGACCATCACCCATGATGGTGCCTTCAACATTGAAGATTGCCGCGGCTCCGCCGCCGTGCTTTTGGGCCACGCCAAATGCCTTTGACTGGTATTCGCGCATGCTTCCTTGGCGCCCACCCTCGACAAATTTCAGAAGATGGACAACCATGATGGCTCCATCGTCATCTGTTGGGGCGTGCTCGATTTCGCTCCACGATGCTGGCTTCACACGAAATGCGTCGTCGAGTTCTGCTGGCTGGCAGCCCACCACAAAAGTGAACTCCATGCCGGCTTCTTTGTGCTCGTGCTTTTCTTGGAAGTCTTGGCGGTTTTGCATACCCAGAAATGACTGACGGGTCGGATATTTCACGACTCCGATGCGGTCCCACTTCACGTCTGTGCCTGCTAATTGCAAAACAACATCTCCAAAGAACGGAACTTCCGCGCCTAGCTCTTCGAGAATCTCCTTGGGTGCGTACAGGTCGTCTGCCTCCATGCCCGAGATTCCCCTGGAACCATCGGCGTACGTGGCCTCTTCCTTGTACTTCATGAAGTTCACCATCCACACTGGGCCGTCTTGCTCGGGGGGCGTGGTGAACATTCGTGTTCCGTATTCACGATCCACTTTTCCGTATCCGGGTTTGTGTGGTGCCATGGTGGTGCTCCTTTGTTATTTCCTAAAAGGAAAGAATGTGTCCGGCTTCAGGCCGTACGCGGCCCTGTACCAGTTCGTTGTAGGTGTTGGTGACTGCATCAGCACCATGAGAGTGCTCGATGGTGAGCCAACGCGTGGAATCATCAAGGAACATTGTGAGAGCGGTGTTGATGCGTTCGTTGAAACTCTCGCGGCCCCAATCCTTGCTGCGCTTGGCCATCTGGCTGGGAGCAAAAAAGAACGCAGGCTTTGGCCCAGCGATACCAACGTCGGAGCCGGTCTGATCCCAGTGAGTTGCGCCAATCTTGCAGGAGTACTTCAAGGAATCCTTGAAGTGATTATGGATTCGTGCAATCACACTGGAGTTACCCGACATGTCAACGAGCACAGTTGCAATGTTCGGATTGAGTGACTCGATGTCGTCATAGGTGACAACTTCGTTGTACAGATCGACATCGTGTGTGAATTCAACATTTGCTGCCGATGTGAGAGCAATGACTTTTGCAGAGGTGTTCTCGCGTAGGCAATGTGCAAGAGCAATCGATGTCTTGCTTGATGCACTGGTCACGATGACTTGTGTAGCTCCGAACATGTTGTTGTCGCGAATGAAGTCCTCGGCGAGAAACGAAGTAACGAAGAGCCCGCGCAATACGAGGAATGCATTGTCGAGTGGTTCTTCCACATCGGACACCTTGTCGAATGAACGGTATGCCATGGCGTGTGGTTCACGATGGGGTGCTGCATCGACGAAGCCAGCGCGTGTTGCCTCGGCCTGCACGAGATGAAAATCACCAACCGGGAAAAAGCCGAAGTACCGACTGCCGACTGCAATGTCGGGATTGGTGGATTCGGTGACGATGCCGTAACCCATGCATGGCAAGCGGCCATAACCAGCTTCGGTCGGGAAGAAACCCCAATAGTCGAGAAAGTCGCCGCTCATCGCGTAACTGATGTTGTTCGATGTGAGTGCAAATCGATCGAGACGCATCACAACTTGGCCTGGTGCATCAGCCGTCGGGACGGGGGTCGGGGCCATTCGGCTCTCGCGGATATCGGAACGATTGATTTCTAAATGCATGTTGTTTCCTTCAGGTGAGAACTTAGAACCGCCGAGGTTTTTTGGGCGAGCCCCAGCAGAACACCATCTATTCTGTCTCGGCACCCTGGGGATGGCCGAATATGAGGCAAGATAGTGGTTCACACCGAGGGGGAATACATGGCCGAGAAATATGGCTTTGAAGGAAAAATTGGTCGTACGGTTGCCGAATCAGAGGCATGGTTCTCCACGCCTCCTCATCCTGCCGAGGACGCCCCCAATGTGATCATTGTGTTGCTTGACGACACGGGCTTTGCACAGATGGGTTGCTTTGGGTCCGACATCGACACGTCGAACATCGACGCGCTTGCTGCCAACGGTTTGCAATTCACAAACTTCCACGTGACGCCATTGTGCTCGCCGACTCGTGCTGCGTTGTTGAGTGGCCGGGCAAACCATGCCGTCGGTATGCGTACGGTCTCGAACTTCATCACGGGGTTTCCGAACCAACTTGGTCATATCTCTAATCACGCAGCAACAGTTGCCGAAGTACTAGGCGACGAGGGTTACGGAACATTCGCTCTCGGCAAGTGGCACTTGGCCCCGATGGAACAATGTTCCGCCGCTGGCCCATTCGATCAGTGGCCGATCGCACGCGGATTCAATCGCTTCTACGGATTCCTCGATGGTGAAACAGATCAGTTCCATCCAGAACTTGTCGCGGACAACCACCCCGTTGCACCACCTGCTGGTCCTGAAGATGGTTACCACTTGTCGGAAGATCTGGTCGATCAGGCACTGCGCATCGTTGCAGACTTCAAAGGTGTTCGCCCCGACCGTCCGTTCCTCGGCTACCTCGCCTTCGGTGCAACACATGCACCGCATCAGGCACCCGCGTCATACATGGCGAAGTACCGCGGCAAGTTCGACGAAGGCTGGGACGTTGTTCGCGAACGTTGGTTCAAGAAGCAAATTGCAACGGGAGTCATTCCTGCAGACACGGTTCTTGCTCCTCGTAACCCAGGCGTGAAGCCATGGAACGAATTGTCAGACAACGAACAACGCTTGGCTGCACGAATGCAGGAAGCATTTGCTGCATTCCTCGACCACACCGACGATCAGATCGGTCGTTTGGTTGAGGGGCTACGCGGTCTTGGCCAACTCGATAACACCATCCTTGTCGTACATGCAGACAATGGCGCATCGCAAGAGGGCGGCCCCTTCGGCGTCATGCACGAAATGAAGTTCTTCAACGGGATCATCGAAATGCCGGACGAAGCAATCAAGGACATCGAGAGCATCGGTGGCCCGAATAGTCATTGCAACTACCCATGGGGTTGGGCGCAGGTCGGCAACACGCCATATCGCTGGTACAAGCAGAACACCCATGAAGGTGGAGTACATGTGCCAATGGTGTTCCATTGGCCAAATGGCGTGCCCGCCTCACAAAAGGGCACCAAGCGCGACCAGTTCGTTTTTGTGGCAGACATTGTTCCCACCGTGTACGACATTGTCGGAATCACCCCGCCGAAGGTGCGCAAGGGTCTCGAGCAGATGCCAGTCACGGGTCATTCGTTCAAGTCGATCCTCGCCGATGCAAACGCACCGGCAACAAACACTGTTCAGTATTTCGAAAATGGTGGAAGTCTTGCGGTTGTCGTTGGTGAATGGAAAGCAGTTCTCAAACACACAGCGGGCCAGCCCTACAGCAATGAAAAATGGGAGCTGTATCACCTCGCCATCGATCGTTCAGAGTGCAATGACCTTGCAGACAGTGATCCGGCAAAACTCGAAGAGATGATTGCACACTGGTGGGAACAAGCAGAAGAGCATGGCGTTCTTCCGCTGGATGACCGTGGTGTCGAATTATTCGGTGCGCGTTACCGCAAGAACTCGCCGCATCCCGAGAGTCGTCGTTACGTGTACCGTCCGCCGATGTCACCAATGCCCGGCCAGGCAAGTGGTGGTATTGCCGGCCGCAATGTCGACCTGATTGCAAACGTCACATTCGCCAAGGGTGATGAAGGTGTTCTGTATGCCACCGGCAACCAGAACTCTGGCGTCTCGCTCTTCGTACAAAATGATCGTCTGATTCTTGATTACAACGCTTTTGGTCATCACACAATTATCGAATCTTCTGAATTGATCAACGACGGTCAGCATCAACTGAAAGCCATTCTTCGTCGCGGTGACGGAATGGCCGGCCGCTTGCAGATTGCCATTGATGATGATGTTGTCGGTAGTGCCGATGTGTCGTTGTACATGCGCATGATTTCATCTGTCGGTCCGAGCATTGGCTATGACCATGGTTCATCGGTTTCTGAACGCTACGAATCCCCGTATTACTACTCGGGCATGTTGCACGAAATAGTTCTCGAAGCCAGTCGCCCTCGGGCCGATGCAGCCAAAGCAGAAGCCCAATCGGAGATGAATCGCCAGTAATACCAGGTGCTATTGCACCTGCGTGACAGTGATGATGACCGACGGAATTCCTGGTCGTGTCGGCCCGGTCTGAGGCGGAACAGCAAGCAGCGACATCTGAATGTCTGCTGTTGAATACACCAACTGAAAATACTGCCCAGCGGTCAGTTCCACCATCAGGTTCCACGCCGCCACGTACCTTTTTGCCGTGTCGATGGTGATGGATGTGTT
>JBEAXB010000085.1:0-4864 GCA_041160045.1 Actinomycetota bacterium | reverse complement strand
GTTGATACGTCGCGTAATCATCACACACCGTGGACACGGGTCGAGAAACTCCACAACAACAGACCCGATGCGAGCGGTGCGCCCCTTCCATGAAAACTCCGGATGACCATCTGATTCGGGAGTGTCGATCATGATGCTCGGGCGAAAACGCAGCACGTCAATGACTGATTCAGGAAGAGCCTGTTGCAGTGCAGACATCGCAGATGTTGTCATCACCATGAGTGGCCAGCAGTCGTGATGCGTGCCAAGTGGTGATTCGAGAGTTGCAACTTCTGGCGGAAACACCGAGAAGTCTGGCAGTGGTTCATCATCTTCTCGGCCAAAGATGCCACGCAGTTCCTGCATCATGTCGTCGGTGTCAGCTGGGCCTCGCCGAAAATGTTCGATGTCGTTGTCCGCAGGCAATGACTGCAGCAACACAGCTCGGCCTAGCGCGTCGGAGAGCACCTGATTGATGTCGGGCGAATCACTGCTGACTTCATTTCCGTTCGGCAAAGTGATGACGACCACAGACGAATCGTTTTCTGATCGCCGTGCAGTGCATTGCATGAGTTCGCCGATTTTCTTCGCTCCACGAATTCCGCCACGTTCGGTGTCGCGAATCGCCCAATGACGATCGCCGACGATTCCGAGATGGCTGACGATCACTTCATTGACACGTGTGCCAATCATTGATTTCACCGGGTAATTCCATAATTGATCCACCCGCATGGAGATGACTTTAGCTGTAATACGGGTTCGAGCCGCTGGCGTGATCAGTGATGTCACGCACTTTCAATACACCAGGCACCTGCTCGACAAGAGTTGTCTGCACACCCTCGAGCATTGTCATCTTGCTCATCGAGCAACCATGGCAACCGCCACCCATCGTGAGGTATGCAACACCTTCGGTGTCGTGACCAACAAAGGTGACAAAGCCACCGTGTGCAGCAAGCGCCGGATTGACCTCAACAGAAATCACAGCTTCAATCGCCGCAGAGAACTCATCGTCGCTGATGAGGCCTTCGATCATTGCAACTGGTGGCTTGTTCGGATTGCGAATGATGAGACCTTGACGCTCGGAGTAATCGAGTGTTGCTCCGTTGATGTGCTCGAAACTTGGAAGCGGGATGATGACTTTCAGTCCGTCAATCGTGCGCACTTCGTCGGAGAAAGCAGCCTGTGTCACGATTTCGAATGACAGGTCGTACTTGAATTCCTCACCTGGCGCAGCCATAACTTCAAGGCGTAATCCGAGGCGTTCTTTTTCCGGCTCTTCATCACGAAGAATCTTCAATTGAACGAGGGCCTCTTCGGTGATCTCGATAATGGTGTCGGCGCTTTGGGGGGCAAGTGGGCTCACTTGGTGAAGGCTATCGAGCCCGAACGAAAGCGGGCAGGGCTATTGGCCAACTCGGATGTTGGATCCGCCGCCATCGACTTGCATGCGCTGGCCAGTGATATAGGACGCCGAGGGAGAGCAGAACCACAGCACGGCATTCGCGATGTCTTCGGGCTGGCAGATGCGGCCAAATGGCGCTGATTCGTCCATCGATCGCAAATCTTCCATCTCACGACGCCCTGTCATTGCTCGAGCGAGCCGCACGCCCATGTCGGTCTCAACAAGGCCGGGGGCAACGATATTGACTCGAATGTTGTGCGGGCGCTCTTCCTTGGCCAGCGTGAGAGCAAGTGCTTCCATCGCGGCTTTACCCATGTTGTAGGGAGCACCGTTTGCAGACATTCCGGTGGTGGCAACCGATGAGATGAACACGATGTCACCGCGATCACGTGTGCGCATCGACGGCAACAACGCCCGACACAACTGATGCGGGCCGAGCGCGTGGGTAGCAACGAGCTGCCACAGTTCTTCGGCCTCCGTATCGAGGACACTGCGACCCTTCGATGCAATACCTCCGTTGAGCACTGCAATGTCGATGCCGTCGTGCACGGACAAGATGTCCTTCACCATGGCCACATTTTCTTCAGGTATGTCATTTGATCCCTGATGGATCGTTGCAAGACCGCCATTATCGAGAATCTCGCGCATCGTCTCTTCAGCAGATTCCTTGTCGCGTCGATAGTTGATGGCAATCGTTGCCCCTTCGGTAGCGAGCGCAAGCGAAATTGCCTTACCGATTCCACGGCCTCCGCCTGTCACCAGTGCAATACGCCCAGTCAGTGATCCCATGTGAATACCCCCGTATCAGGAAGAAGTGGAACCCGCCACTTCAATGCCTATGTGACAACCTAGACCGATGAACGAAGGCAGTCGCAAGGCAATCATCGCGGCGTTTTTCGCCAACCTTGGAATTGCGATCTCCAAATTTGTCGGATTCTTGATTACTGGCTCTGCTGGACTCGCGGCCGAATCAGTCCATTCCTTTGCAGACACAGGAAATCAGGGCCTTCTGATGCTCGGGGCAAAGCGGTCTTCCAAAGGCCGCGATGCGGAACACCCCTTTGGTCACGAACGTGAGCGTTATTTCTGGGCGTTCATCGTGGCTCTTGTTCTCTTCAGCATGGGTGGCCTTTTCGCCATCTACGAAGGCATCTCCAAAATGCGTCACCCTCATGAAACCGAGAGCATGGGAGTGGCCATCGGAATCCTTGTTGTCGCAATTTTGCTCGAGTCCTATTCATTGCGCACTGCAGTGAAAGAAGTTGCCCATGTCAAACCTGCTTCCATGAGCCACTGGCAGTTCATCAAGACGGCAAAGCAACCCGAGCTTCCGACAGTGTTGTTGGAAGATGTTGCGGCAGAAGCAGGCCTGATTTTGGCGCTCTCAGGTGTCTTGCTGAGTCACTTCACACACAACCCCCGCTGGGATGCTGCCGGATCCATTTCTATCGGCGTGCTTCTCGTCATTGTTGCCTTCATACTCGGCGTCGAAATGAAGGCATTGCTCCTCGGTGAAACGGCAACACTGGCGAACAGGCGTGCTCTTGCGAATGCACTTGGCTCGCACCCCCATGTGCAACAAATCGTGTACATGCACACCGAACACCTCGGGCCCGACACTCTCCTCGTCGCGGCCAAGGCCATCTTCGATCCGACATTGCCTACCGCCGACTTAGCCCGCAGTATTGATGAAGCAGAAGCTGCAATGCGTGCTGCAGTGCCGATTGCAAAAATCATCTTTATCGAACCTGATATCGCCCGCACGCTCGTATAGCCTTTCGGCACACACCAAAACGGGGAGCTCGCACGAACAGTGGGCTGAGAGGGTGGCTGCGGCCACCGACCCGAGAACCTGATCTGGGTAATGCCAGCGGAGGGAAACTATGACACTCGGGCACACGCTCATATTCACCGGCGGCGACGGGCCTCACTCGCTTGTTTTTCCGCACTTGCCGACCGATGCATTCATCATTGCTGCAGATTCTGGATACGAACATGCCATCTCTTCCGGGCATCAACCACATCTTCTTGTCGGCGACATGGATTCGATCAGCGCGACACACCTTGCAGACGCACGCGTACTCGGTATTGAAATCGAAGAGCATTCAAGCGATAAAGATCTGACTGATACCGAGATTGCCATTGCTGCTGCCGTCAATCGGGGCGCCACAGCAATCACCATCGTGGCCGGAGGCGGCGACCGTTTTGACCATGTCATCGGATTACTTCATTCGCTCGCTTCGTTTTCATCGTGTGCACTCACGACTGTTTTCATCGGGACAGCTCGCATCACATTCACCTCCCATGATGATGTGCGCACCATCAACACCGCTGTCAACGACACAGTGTCGCTTATCCCGCTAGGCGGCGACGTAATTGTCTCCACCACGGGATTGCAATGGAACCTCACGAACGAAACTTTGCATGCTTTTGCGTCGCGCGGCGTCAGCAACAGGGCAACGCACACAACAATCACCATTCATGCAACTGCGGGCACTCTCGCAATCATCCAACCCTTTTTCCTTACACCTGGAGTCACTCAATGAAATTCACACGTTCCCTCGCAGCACTTGCAATTGTTTTCGGCGCCAGTGCCTGCACGAAGACTGCTTCGCCATCGGAAGATGCTCCAATGCAGGATGCGACTCCCAACGTTGTGACATTGCTCGCCTACGACTCGTTCACGCCGGTCGAGGGAATCTTTGATGCATTCACCAAGGCAACAGGCGCAACCGTAAGAGTTGTGACCGGTGGAGACACAGGAACGCTCGTATCAAAAGCAATCCTTACAGCGGGCAATCCAGAAGCAGATGTGTTGTGGGGGCTCGACAACACATTTCTCTCGCGCGCCCAGAATGCCGACCTTCTCACGAGTTACGAACCGGTTGACTACGGAGACATCTGTGTGAACTACGACAAGACATGGTTTGCAAATAGAGGAATCGCAGTTCCAACAAGCTTTGAAGATTTGACTCTGCCCGCATACAAGGATCTTTTCGTTGTGCAGGACGCAGTTGCATCCTCCCCTGGTCTTGGGTTTCTGCTCGGCACTATTGCCCACTTCGGCACCGACAAATGGCAGGACTACTGGAAGGCGCTCATGCAAAACGGCACACGAGTGTCCGCGGATTGGACAAGTGCGTACACCATTGATTTCTCCGGGTCATCAGGCAAAGGTAAGTACCCGCTCGTGGTGAGTTATGGCTCAAGCCCTCCCGCAGAAATCGTGTATTCCGAAACACCGATCACCGAGCCATCAACGGGTGTCATCGAACCGACATGCTTTCGCCAAACCGAATATGTGGGAGCAATGCGCGGAACAAAGAATCCGAAACTCTCCGCACTCCTCATTTCGTACCTGCTCGACACTTCATTCCAGGAGTCCATGCCCCTGTCCTTGTTCGTGTTCCCGATAAACAAGGCAGCGGTCTTGCCCGAGGTCTTCAAGTCCTTTGCAGTGACGCCCACCAACCCATTGCAGAT
>JBEAXB010000286.1:0-2815 GCA_041160045.1 Actinomycetota bacterium | reverse complement strand
GAATCAGCCTCAGATTTCCACTGATGTGAACGAGGCGGCGCAAGTGTTGTTGTCTGGCGGAATCATTGGTTTGCCGACCGAAACGGTCTACGGATTAGCAGCCTGTGCCCTCAACCAATCTGCAGTGTCCAAGGTCTTTGCTGTTAAGGAGAGACCTACTAGCCATCCGCTCATTGTTCATTTGTCGCCGGAGGAAGACTTCACCAAGTGGGGTGTCTTCACCTCTGATGCGCTGCGTCTCGCACGTGCATTCTGGCCAGGCCCACTCACGCTTTTAGTCGAGCGCACAAAGATCGTTCCTGATTGGGTCACCGGTGGGCGCGACACCGTTGCGTTACGTGTCCCCTCTCATCCGGTAGCGATTGCACTTGTGGTAGCGCCGTCAGCGAATAAATTCGGCAAGGTGAGTCCTACGACCGCTCAGCATGTTCTCGATGATCTGGGTGTCAGTGTCGATCTGATTCTTGATGGTGGATCATGTGAAGTCGGCGTTGAGTCGACAATCGTGGAATGTCTCGGTGACTCATTAGTTCTCTTGCGCCCTGGTGCGATTTCAGCCGAACAGATTCAAGATGCCGTACAGGCACAGTTGACGACGGAGCAAGGGGTCTCGCGGGCTCCAGGGATGCTTGTGTCTCACTACACCCCCGACGCCGATGTTGTTCTTGTTGACAGCATCGAAGAAGCCCAGCGATACAAAACCAAACTGGAATCGGAAGGCGGCAAAGTTGCAATTATTTCTCATCGACACGTTGATGAGTATGCAAAGAAGCTGTACGACGAATTGCGCGATGCCGACAACAACGCTTGCTCATCGGTGATTGCTGTCATGCCTCAAGATAGTGGTCTGGGAACTGCGATTCGAGATCGGCTCCGAAAGGCAGCTAGCCGCTGATTGGCCAATCGATGTTGTTCAAAGCGTTCACCAAGTAATCGCGAACCTCTTCCGAGCGGGGCTGTGGTGAATTCTCTGCCGATCCAACGGTGATGGAAACCGTCGTCGCTCCGGCCTCGGGCACGAGGTCGCATCGACACCATCCGTTGAGTGCGCCACCAACTTCTGCGTCATGAAGCATGAACTCGATCATGTACGGCTGATCATCTCCGATGGTGGGGCCACACATTGCAGCGACAACCTCGAGAGCCAAATAGCAATCCACCGGAAGTACGGCAACCGTAAAACTTGAAACATCGCGATGACCGACCGTATAAGAGGTCTTGCGCGGAACAGTTTGCACTCGAGACAATGCGTCGAGGAATGCTTCGTTCAGAAGTTGCATCGCTTCGTGGCTTCCCCCCGCATCTGGATGCGCACGACGAGCTTTTGATTTCCACGCATGTCGAATTTCCTCGACAGACGCTGAAGCCGACACATCGAGAAGAGTGAACGGATTGTTCGTGTTCAATGCGATTATCGACCAATGAAGTGGGGCGGGCGCTTCTCGATAAAGGCTGCAACGCCTTCTTTGAAATCCTTGGTACGGAACAAGGGAAGCAATTGCAAGAATACGTGGTGGACGTTCTGTTCGAACGTTTCAGTCTCGGCTGCTCTCATCATTCGTTTGATCGCACGAACCGCGAGAGGTGCATTCGAAGCGATTTCTCCGGCCATATCCATGACATGATCCATCAGATCATCTGCTGGAACAACCTTGTTGACGAGTCCCATCTCTAGGCACTCGTTGGCCATGAGTGTGCGACCAGTAAAAGCAATTTCGGCTGCTCGTGCGTATCCGACCATTCGTGGCAGCAGCCATGTTCCGCCGCTTTCCGGAAGAATTCCGCGCTTGGCAAAACCAGGTGCCATCTTGGCTGTGTCGGCTGCAATGCGGATATCGCAACCAAGTGCGATGTCGAGCCCGTACCCTGCCGCTCCCCCGTTGAGTGCACAAATCACCGGTGTATCAAGACCATGAAGAACAATGGGTGGTGCTTCGCGTAAATCAAATTCGACCATGTTTGCTTCCGTGTTATCGAGAACACCAAGCGATTCTGTCTTGCCTGCCTGAGAGCCAAGATCTAGTCCTGCACAAAAGGCGCGACCAGCTCCGGTCAAAACATTGCTATCGGCTTCCAATAGTTTCTTTGAAAGCAATGTCAGCATCACTCCTGAGATTGTGTTCATACGGCCAGGCGCATTGAGCGTGATCGTTGCGATGTGATCGGAGATCTCGAGGAGGACTTCATCTTCTTTGGTCATGTGCACAACCTAACAAGCCTTGAATCAACTGTCTGAGTCGACCGCCGCCTGAGCAATATTGGGCGGAGCGACAAAGACGTTGCAGACGCCGATCCAGAATGCCGTTGCCCCAATAATGTGGGCTGCCACGAGAATTACGGGGACATCGGTGAAGTACTGGGTGTAACCAATGGCTGCTTGGAATACTGCAATCACCGTCAGGGCAGTCACTGCGTCGCGCAGTGATGATTCGCTGTCGCGATAACGCAACTTGGACGCCAAAATGACAAGAACGGCGATGGTTGCAATCACCGACAAACTATGGACACGGGCAACACTGACCAGCGTGAATCCGAAACGAACTGCGTCTTCGTCTCCGGCATGAGGCCCAGTTGCGGTAACGACTGTGCCTGTGACCACAGCAATACCTGCGCTTGCAGTGAGTAGAAAAATCAGTCGTTGAAGAGTGCGCGGAGCTTGCCTCAATATCGGAGTTGGATGCGTGTCAGACGCCCGGCGATAAAGAATGAATGCGTTTGCCACGAGCACCATCGATACGAGAAAGTGCGCCATGTTCGCAAAGGGATTCAGCCCAGTGAGAACGACAACGCCCCCAATGATGATCTGGGCAAGTAC
>JBEAXB010000285.1:0-3237 GCA_041160045.1 Actinomycetota bacterium | reverse complement strand
TTGAGTGGGCTGTCGCTCACGCAGACAGATTGCTTGCCGGAGAAATCTGATGGTCGACATTCGTGTCGGTCAAGGTTTCGACATTCACCGATTTGCAGACGCACCAATCGAAGGCCGCGTCCTCATTCTGGGTGGCGTTGCGTTTCCAGGCGAGCGCGTGCTCGTTGGGCACAGCGATGCTGATGTGATTGCGCATGCCGCCGCTGACGCACTGCTCGGCGCTGCCGGCCTTGGCGACATCGGTCAGCATTATCCAGACACAGATCCGGCCTGGAAAGGTGCAGATTCACTCGCCATCTTGCGTGATGTTGCATCTAAGATCACGGCCGCAGGCTGGCGCATCGGCAATGTTGATTGCAGTGTTGTGTGCGAAGAGCCACGCATTGCTCCCGTGCGCGATCAGATGGTGGCGCTCTTGTCAGCAGCCGCCGGCGCACCCATTTCAGTCAAAGGACGCAGGGCCGAGGGCCTTGGTTCTATTGGCCGTGGCGAAGGAATCGCCTGTTTCGCATCCGCTCTCATCATGAAGGAGTCATAGCAATGGCACCACGTAAATCAACCAGCCCCAAAGTAAACACGGGAAAGCCAGGTCGTCCTGCGGGCGGTCGCAACACCGGTAGCGGCAAAGGCGGCACCGCTGGCAAGGCTCCGAGCACGGGTCGCACATCTGGTAGCCGCACTGCATCGCGCAGTGTTGCAACACGCGAAGGCGGTCCACGTGGTCGCGCCGTGCGCCAATCCGATGTTCGTCGCAGTGCACCTGTGGCAAAGGGATTGGGTGGCGAGCAAATCGAAGGTCGTCAGGCCGTGCGCGAGTTGCTCATTGGTCAGCGCCGCAAGGTGATCGAAATTTGGATTGCGCAAGACATCGACCCTGCTGCAATCATCGAAGACATCGAACAGCTTGCCGATGCAGCACGTGTCACGGTTGTTGAAGTACCTCGACGCAAGTTGGAAGAGACCGCACGCAGCGAAGCACCGCAGGGTGTCATCGCATTTGCAAAGCCGTTGGAAGAAGCCGACTTCGCCGCACTGTTGAACAAGCGCAATGGCGTCATGCCGTTCCTTGTCGCTGTCGACGGTGTGACCGACCCGGGCAACCTCGGTGCCTTGTTGCGTTGCTGCGATGGTGCCGGTGTCACCGGTGTCATCTTGCCGAAGCACCGCGCCGTGCATGTCACGCCGACCGTTGCAAAGACCGCAGCCGGAGCCATCGAGCATGTGCCGATGACCCTTGTGCCTGGCCTTCCTGTTGCCATCACCCAAATGCGAGCGAAGGGGATCTGGGTCGTAGGCCTCGATGACTCGAGCGAGAACACCTTGTTCGACATCGGAAACCTGGCCACAGAGGGCATTTGCATCGTCCTTGGCTCAGAGGGGTCTGGCCTGTCGCGTCTCGTGCGCGACCGTTGTGACACCGTGGTCAGCATCCCGATGCTTGGCCAGGTCTCGTCGCTCAATGTGTCGGCGGCCGCGGCCCTTGCCACCTACGAAGTGACCCGTGTGCGAATGGCTGCACGCGCCTAGGATTAGTGGTTCCTTGCCGGGTTAGCTCAGTGGTAGAGCAACGCACTTGTAATGCGTAGGTCGTGGGTTCAATCCCCACACCCGGCTCCAGTATCGGTTGTTCGCCGTGATCGCGAACATTAAACCCTTGTTTCAGTGTGGGCGTCTCCTATTTCCTCTCGGAGGACTCCACATGAGCCAGCAACGCCCTCGCGCCCAGCGCCCTTCACTTCCATCACCCAGCACGGGCACCCTCGGTGCAGCCGTCGCTGTCGTGGCACTTGTCCTCGGATTTCTCATCTTGCGCGATGTGCGCGGCGAGGGAACCACGACCACGATCACGCCAGCCACCGATGCCACCGGCCAGACCACCCCAGATGGCGGAAGCATCGATCCGAATGGTCCGACCACAACCGTGGCCTTTGCAATCAACGCATTCAAGATTCAGGTAGCCAATGCCTCTGGCCTTGCCGGCAGTGCTGGAGACCTCACCACAAAGTTGCAAGATCAGGGCTACGTCGTCCAGCCCGCCAAGAACCTTGCAGCCGGTGCAGCCAAGCGTCAAAAGACGGGCGTGTTCTACAGCGTCGGCTGTGAAGCAGCGTCGCAAAATGTTGCAGCCGTACTCGGAGGCAATGTTGAAGTGGGTGCTATGCCGAACCCCAACCCCGTGCCACTCGAAGATGGTTCCATTGGCGAAGCGTGCATTCTGATCTTGCTTGGTACAGACCTTGCGAACAAGCCACTTGCTGGTGTTGTTGGTACAGGCAGTGGTCAAGTACTGACCACAACAACCGTCGCTGGTTAAATCACTGTTGCAGCAACTCGCGTGCTGCATCTTCGATACAGCGCAATACCTGTTGCATTGATTGTTCCGCGCCGAACTTTTCGGTCAGGCTGACAACTCGCATTTCCTTGTACTGCGACGCATCCATCACATCATCGATGTCTCCGACAATCGCGGTGACCGGCTTCTTCGCTTCACGCGCATAGTCGAGAACACTGCCGACAACCTTGCCATCGAAACTGGTGTCATCAAGCAAACCTTCACCTGTGATCACCAGATCCGTGTTGCGCAGTGCTTCATCAAATTCGGTTTCTTCGGCAACGATGTCGAAGCCGGGCATGAGTGTTGCACCGAGTGCGGCAAGTGCGCCAGCGAGTCCGCCTGCTGCTCCCGAACCGGGAATGGAACTGACATTGATTCCGTAATCACGCTCGAAAATTTGAGCGAGTCGTTCGAGGCGGCCGGTGAGCAGATTGACCTGCGATGACGTTGCACCTTTTTGCGGCGCGAACACCCGTGCCGCGTCGGTGAACAATGTGTCGACATCGCAGGCAACGAGGAAATCAACAGCAAGTAATCGTGCGGGCGTGCTGATGGCACGAAGTGCGCCATAGCCGCCATCGGTTGTTGCTGAACCGCCAAGACACACAATAATCTTCTTTGCGTTTTCGTGGAGGGCGATGTTGATCAGTTCGCCCGTGCCGGTGGTGGTTGCAGCGAGCGGGTCGTTGTGTTCAGGGCCGCCAGCGAGTGTGAGGCCTGATGCGCGGGCCATCTCGATGACGGCGACGCCACGATGCATGCGCCATGCAGCTTCGACGGGTTGGCCAAGCGGGCCAGTGACGGTGGTGATGCGGTTTGGTCCACCAAGCACGTCGAGTGTTCCTTCACCGCCGTCAGCCAGCGGTAATTCGACGCAATCGATGCCGAGATCCCAACATGCA
>JBEAXB010000084.1:0-10566 GCA_041160045.1 Actinomycetota bacterium | reverse complement strand
GTTGCGTTGGTGACACTTGCAATCGTGCAGAGCAGCGACTGGGGCTGGCTCGACAACCGCACGCTTGGTTCGCTCTTCATCGGGTTCCTGCTTCTCGCACTCTTTGTGCAGCGTTGCAACACCGTTGTCAACCCGTTGCTCGATCTTTCCCTGCTCAAACTTCCGTTCGTTGTTGCAGCCAATATCTCAGCCTTCTTCTTCTCCATTGGGTTCCTTGGCATGTGGCTGTTGAACACACAATGGATTCAAGCCATCTGGGGCTACAGCCCGGCAAGATCCGGTTTTGCGACAATGCCAGGGCCAATCACGGCTGCAATTCTTGCGGCGCCAATGGGTCGTGTTGCCGTGCGTTGGGGTCATGCTCGAGTACTCATGGTGGGTGCCGCTCTTCTCAGTTTCGGAACCTTCATGTTGAGTGTTCGTCTTGAACCAACTCCGAGTTTCCTTGTTGATTACCTTCCGTGGATGATCCTCACTGGTGCCGGAGTCGGTTGCAGCATGTCCACGCTTTCCAGTTCCGCGAGTGCATTTCTTCCACCATCACGATTCGCAATGGGATCTGCACTCAACACAACCTCACGCCAAATCGGTTCCGCACTCGGAGCAGCACTTGCCGCATCACTTGCCGCACCGGCCATGCGCAACTTCATGGAAGGCATGTCGAAGACTCCGATTGAGTTGCCCACCAGGGATTCGGTCGCATCCTTTTACAACGCATGGCGCATCATGGCCGCGATTTACTTGTTCGCCGGCATCATCATGATTGTTTTGTATCGTCGTCGACTAGTAGACCCCGATAACGCCGATATGGCGGTAGTTATCGAGCGTCTCCTCAACAACTACCGCCAATATGGCTATCCATTAATGCTCTTGCTGTGCCCAAGGGGAGGAGGGCAGTGCTTATCAGCGTTTTTGAATAGGGATCTTTTTTGCTTCTGCGTGTTGGCCATTGATTGGGACACGCACTTCCAAAACACCGTCTTTGTAATCGGCCTTCACGTCTTTGTCTGTGGCACCCGCTGGAAGTGCAATCGTGCGAATGAATGACCCGTACTGGAATTCGCTGCGATAGTGACGCTTGCTCTCCTCTTTGGTTTCCTTCTTGCGCTGAACCATGATTCGCAAGTTTCCCTCGGTCACAGTGATTTCAATGTCTTTTTCCGGATCAACGCCAGGCGCTTCAGCACGAACGACAAGATGATTGTTTTCTTCGAACTCTTCAACGCGAATGGCCGCTTCGCCAAGCGTCTCTACCCAGGACTCTGGAAAGTCAAGAATGCTTCTCCCAGCCATCCAAGCTGGCCATTCCATATCAAATGGTGATTTACGAGTAACTAGTGACATTGCACTTCTCCTTCAGTAGGTGAGTGGAAGTCACACTAAGGAGGAAGGTTTCTGATATCAAGGGGTTTTCGCACGGCGGTACAAACGTCCAGAAGCAAGAGTTAGATGATCTAGCCACACGAAGTGACGAATGTGTGTTGCAATTATCTGCAACGCAACGACTGAGTTACAGCATGCCGATCGAGCAACTCACGCCAGTGCCACCAATACCGCAATAACCATTGGGGTTCTTTCCAAGGTATTGCTGATGATATGGCTCTGCGTAAAAGTATTCAGTGAGTGGTGCGATCTCTGTTGTGATTTCGCCGAAGCCCGCGTTAGTGAGCAACTCTTGATATGCATCGCGTGACTCTTCAGCAGCAATGCGCTGATCCTCGTCTGCATAATAAATCGCACTGCGATATTGCGTGCCCATGTCGTTTCCCTGACGCATGCCTTGTGTTGGGTTGTGACTTTCCCAAAATACGCGCAACAAATCCATGACCGACATATTCCATGAGTCGTACACGGCCATCAAAACTTCGGTGTGGCCAGTCAGTCCCGAACACACTTCTTCATATGTTGGGTTCGGCGTATAACCACCTGCATAGCCAACCGATGTTGAATACACGCCAGGTGTCTGCCAAAAGATTCGCTCTGCTCCCCAGAAGCATCCCATGCCCACAACAAGAGTTTTCATTTGTTCTGGGAACGGCCCCACCAACGGTGTGGCCTTCACAAAGTGTTGCTCTGGCACCGGCATGGTCTGATCTGTACGACCAGGCAATGCTTTCTCTGGGCTGATCATCTCTGGGTCTTTACGTCCGAACATTCCCTCACGCTACTGAATGGACAGTGGCTTCCCGAACTGTTTGAAGAAATGATGACTGAAGACGAAGCAATCCTTCATCACCAGGCATCACACGCAAGCCTGCCGACACCGCGACACTCAAGGCCTCCATGTCACCGTGCTCCACCGCCCACGTTGCGACTTCACGAGCTGCCGTCAGTGCCAGAATCACGAGCCGGGTGGTCGTGCCGTCAAGATCAGCCCAAGAGTATGCCGTTCCAGCAAAAGGAACATCCCTCACCCACGGAAGATAGGCCATCAACCCCTCGAGCTCGCGAGCGTCAGCTCGAAATTGTCTAAGCGAATGAGAAATCAGATTCTCATCAGTGGTGATCTGGCTGTTGAGCAACAACTCATCGGAATACGTAGGCGGTGCCCAATCGGTTGCTGTGATGGAGTTGTCAATAGCGCCGAGTCCGCGTCTCATCGCTGACACCACAGTTGAGAAAGTCGCATCTGCGACATCGTCATCCCACATTGCAGTTCTGGCAGCTGACCGTCGTGAGCGTTCGCGATTCAGGGCCATCCATGTCACAAGTTCAAGAGCACGTTTCTTCTCGAAGTGCGCCACCTCCCCTGACTTATTCATCACTCTCGGGTAACCAAAGACTTGCAATACCAGTGACCAATCACTATCGGGCTCCACGGATTCAGTCAGTACGTCCGGAACAGTTCGATCGACTGCAATCAACAAAGCCTGTACTTCTTTGGGGAACGCGTCGTGTTGAATCGACAATTCACAAACGTTGCCATTATCAGCCGCTTTCACCAATTGGAGAAGAACATCCTGTTCACTTTCGCTCAGTACGGTCGGAGTGCTCATATTTCTCACTTGCTCACGACGCTTCTTCAGAATGTCACGCAGAGCTGCAGCCGCAATACTTGGGGACAAGAGAGCCTGGGCGGCAAGACCCTGGCTCTGCACTGTGACAACCGATGTTGGGGATTCAATATTGGGCGCACATGCGACAGCAGCCATCACGAGGGATGCTGGTCGCCGCATCGTTCGCAGAATTTCCTTGAGGATTGATTGTCCGCCCATTCGGCACATGTCGATGAGCAAGACCGCGCCAATCACCACCACTAGTAGATGAGATAAAAGAACAAGTTCGATGGAGTTCACATGAAAGTCGAGGAGATTCGTTTGACGAACTACATCGAACTTTCGGATTACTTGCGTAACTGACCACACCACACAAAAGAGAAGCACGGCTGACAATAGATGCCCACGTATTTGCTTCATCAGCCGTCCACAATGTCGGCGACTCGCGTGACTCGTACTGTCCGATTGCCAATCCCGAAGAGCCCCAAAATCCGCATGGACACTCTTCGCTCAATTGTTACTTGGGCCGTCGTGCCATCAATGCCATATGAAGCAGTCATTCCGTGAGAAGAAACAAAAGTCTGCATGAGTCTTTGGCTTGCTTGTGCATCAATACGCGGTCTGTTGTTGCGAATACCAACCAACTGTTGAGCACCGAGACGCGCAGCATTTTGCGCAACGTCAGATACTTGAACATATGTATCGATGACACGACCACCATCGAAGGCCAACCCGGCCAAGGAAACAAACCCCATTACCAGACACACAACCAATGCAGATATCGAACCGCGACTATGAGTAGACATCATGATCGACTCGTGTAGTAATCAATGACCTCGGTTGATGTTGCCTCTACTCGTCGCGTTGGAAGCGAAAGCAGGCCAAGACCCATCACCGGCACGACACAACTTACTGTTGTGGTGACGGTCATCAATTTTCCGATTCGTGAAGTCCGCATATTGACATCGACTTGCTGACACGAGGACTTGCTCAGCCGGATGTCGGTACGTGCTGCAAGCTCGCCTTTCCACACCATCTGCGAATCGTTGGAGATCGATGCAACTCGAGCCCCGACGTCAGCTGCCCGATGAACCCGAATCGATGCCTCGGTATATCGACCGGCGTACACAATCAGCATCACCAACATCATCAAGACGGGCGTCAGAAGCATCTTCATCGATCCTGCTCCATCACGAATCTTTCTCGTGCCACATGCGCTGTTCTGCTTACTTGTGTCGGAAGAAATGGGACGATTCGTTGGATATCCAAGGTCACATTCACCGTGACAGATTCACTGTCCATTCGGATTCTGGGTGGTGTATTCATGTGTGCACCTAACTCTCGAACAACTTGTTCCACTTCGTTCAGTGCTGCCACCATTTCTGTGCCTTGCCCGGAGACCGCTGCTGTCATCTGTGCCCCTCTGCTCGCTGCAATGGTCGCCACGTGGGACCCATAAGCAAGTGACGCAGCATGTGCCCCGAGAAAGAAGATCCCAAAGACAACCGGGACGAGAAGTACTGCTTGAATACTGGTCTCGCCCCGGCTGTTCCGGACCCGTGATGGGGGCAGCATCATCCCAGGTTGAGCGCGTTTGCTTTGTCGCGAACTCGTGAACTGATAATGGCACCCACTGCGATGGCAAGAGCCACCAGTGCTGCGGCCATGACAACTGTTGTCGCGCTCACTTCTCCACGTTCCAGGTCACGCTCATGTGACGCATCAAATCTGATCTTGTAATAGCTGAATGTCTGGTTTATGACTGACATTGGGTTTCCCTCTTTCTGTTTTGTTGTTGGGATCTGGTGTTTGGCTACAGCGCACCAACGGTGCCGACAAATGCCGGGTAGCCAACGAGCAATATGAAGCCAAGAAACAACACCACCATGGGTAACCCCATATGTTCCGTGCGCTGTTCTGCTTCGTGTTCAATTCGTGCAAGATTTCGAGCGCGCAAAGCATGAGCCTTCGCAGCAAGGGACAGACGGATACGGGCTCCGTGTTCGCCGGCCAGTTGAACACTGTGCGCCACTTCCTCTAACGAGTCCACCTGGGTTCGTTGGCCCAATTCGCGAAGTGAATCCCAATATGAGCGTCGAGCGCTTTGAGCGCGAGCTAATGCGAGGCGAATCTGCTCGAAACTCCAACCATCTCCTGCGCCAGCGGCTGCCACCATTGCTGTCTCGACACCTGCACCACCGGCAAGCAGAACATTCACCAAATCCAGATACACCGCAACTGCGAGATCCATATCTGAGCGCCGGAGTGTGGCAGCTGTGCCCACTTGTCGAACGGGAATAATCCACGCGGCGACTGGAACAGCAATACACAAAATCATCACAACGAGCAAAGGAGCAGTACCGAAAAGTAGAAACCAGACAATCGTGGCCAGCAGACCAGCCGCGAAAGCAATGATTGTTCTTTGTACTGATCGCCGAATGAAATCAACGTCGACGATTCCGAGCAATTCGAGATCTTGAATCTCTGGAAGTAAACCTTTCATGACGACACCGAACCTTCGCGGCCAGAGAGGAACCGAGCTGGAGTACTTATCTGTGCGATTCGCTGAAGCCACACGAGTGCAATGGCAAACGACGCTCCGATGCAGATCAAGACCACTGTGCCTTCAATCGAAAGAAATGGTGCGAGATAATTCCGGTTGAAGACGATCAGACCTGCAACAAAAGTTCCGACTGCACCCGTGATGATCCGGACTGCGGTTCGTGATCTGGCGCGCGACACCCAAATTCGTAGATACAGATGACACTCGGAGCGGGCACACTCACTCAGATGTCCAAGCAATTGTCCAACATCACGCGTCTGATGTTGTGCAGAGGTAATCAACGCAGCAACAACAAAATCACATGTGGGGTGAGCGACATCGTCGGCAAATCGACGAAGACCATCCTCCAAAGTGCCGTATCGCAAAGATGCAACTAGCCGTCGGACTGCCGGAGATATGGCGCGTGGCGAGTGATTCTCGGTGGCAATAATCGCCTGCTCCAAGCCCGACGACGCAGAGATTGTGTCTCGGAGATTCTCGGTCCATGCAGCGACTGCCTCAACCAATGCGCGCTGGTCTTCGGCTTTGCGTCGATTGGCGGATCTATCTTTGAGTTTGACTCCGACCATTGAAATGCCGTTTGATCCACGAAGCGCAATCAACACTCCCACTGCAATGACCAGTCCGGCCACTGTCCAAACAATCAGGTCCATGCCAACTCCCGTTGCCTCTGGAACCCACATTGTTCAAGCTGTTCCGCAGTCGAAGTTCGTAATGCTGCAAACTGAGAGCCGGTACTTGTTGAGGAGAACACTTCGTTCGACACGATTGCTGAACCATCTGCATCAACCACTTCATGAATCGATGTAATCCTGCGCAGATTGTCGATGTTTTGTACGTGGACCACGAGATGCACAGCACTTGCAACCAGAAGATTGACCGTGTCCGTCGGTAGACCCATCGATGCCATGGAAACGTAGGCAAGGAGTTTTGGAAACACTGATCGAGCGCTATCGGCATGAAGAGTGCACATCGAACCGTTATTGCCCTGGCTCATCGCCAACAGCATTGGAAACGCTTCACCACCGCGAACTTCCCCGACCACCACACGATCGGGGTCCATGCGCAACGCCATCCTGGTGAGATCCGCCATGGAAATTTCACCATGTCCCTCGATATTGGCAGCTCGTGCTTGCAGCGCATCGTGGTCTGGATGTGCATGTTCGAAATGCTCGAGCCCCAACTCATAGGCATCTTCAATGGTGACGATTCTCTCCAAGCGTGGAATCTCATTGATCAGGGCACGCAACAAGGTTGTCTTTCCTGAGCCTGTACCCCCAGCCACAATGATGTTCTTCTTCGCGCGCACCGCAGATGCAAGAAATCGAGCTACCTGTGGATCCATCATGCGCCGCTCGACCAGTTGCGCAAGACCAGAGAATTCGAATCGATGACGCCGAATGACAAGTGTCGGGTGAGCAGAGATTTCCATGGCGGCGAAAAGTCGTGAGCCATCAGGAAGTTGAAGATTCAGTTCTGGGTGCGCGGGATCAAACCGCTGTTCGCGATGACCCATCCGAGATGCAATCCGACGAATCAGGTCGACGAGTTCCGCATCGTTTTCAACGATTGGCGGATGTTCGACCCGGTCTCCATTGCGAGTCTTTACCCACACTGGTTTGTTACCCCGAACATGAATGTCAGAGATTTCATCATCTTCGAGAAGTGGTTCGAGTTTTCCAAGGCCCAATACCTGGGCAATTGCTTCATCAATCACACGACGATCATGAGTTTCGGGAATCGCATCAAAACCCCATGCATCTAGTGGGCGCGTTTTTGCAAGAGCGGCAGCTGCTGTCAAGCGGGCAAGTTGTCGTTCTTCATCCACAGTTGGTGCAGGCAGGTCTTCGTTGTGTCGACGCACACGATCATCTGCAAGTGCAGTGGCAATCAGGCGAGCGATGCTGTTTGCGGTTGGTTCAGTTGACATCACTGACCTTCCTTGCTGATGATCGCGAGGAATACAGGGCCAGAGGCGGCAATTGCAGCCGCAACTCCTTCAGGTGCCCGCACCGTTACGACAAAGCGAGTCCCAATGTCGCCCGGAGTCTCAATGTCGTGAACCACCGTGGTGTCCTCAAGTCCACGGACTGTTCCTGTTCCGTTTTGGTCGGGAGTGACAATGACGCGGACACGATCTCCAACGCTCAGAACAGGTGGAAGGTTTCCAGATTCAACAGCAATCGGAACAAAGGCTTCGCCGCTCATCAATTGAGAAGGGGCATCCACTGGTGTCATTCCTTCCACCGCGGCATTGACCTTTGTGACGAGTGAGTCAGGTGCCGAACCCCCACGCAAGAAAAGGGCCAAAGCAATTCCTGCTGTTGCCACCAGAGCACCAATCAGAATCTCCTTGCGCACTCGACGGGGCGAAGACGATGTTGCTGGCGGTTGTTGCTGTTGTGGTGTTCCCCGGAGTGCCGACAAACGATCGGTCACGCTCGGAATTCCGTAGCCATTGGATGTATCGGACATCGATTTCCCCTCATTGAAGATGCGAGTTGGTCGCACCGCTTGATGTGTGGGCGGAAAAGTACGGAATGGCAATTGCAATTACCAGTCACCCCGGAAAGTTGTCGCGTCGGGGACATTTCAGATGTACCGTTCGGGGGGTGGAAGTCATTGGGGTCTACAACGCAGATGGCACGGTGTGGGGTGAAGTGTCGTATTGGGTGGGTGCCCGTATTGGCACGGCGCACTGCTCGCTCTGCGAAATTACGCACGGCACATTTCGGGAAAGTACCGAGTGGAAGAGTTGTCGTGATTCTTTGTCGGTGCCGTTTTCAACGTTTCACCGCAACGACCAACCTGATGATGTTCGAGCCGCAGCGAACGACATCACCCCGGTGGTGGTTGCTCGCACAGCGACTGGGTGCGTGATGCTGCTTGGCCCCGAGGACATTGAGACCTGTCAAGGGCGCGCCGAGCACTTGGCATCCCTTATCGAACAAGCCTTATCCCGCCTGCAATTCTGAGTCGCACTAATCGCCCGTAGCCTTACGGGTATGTCCCAGGCCCCGGAGATTCTCCCAGTCGCAAATGATCCGTGCTGGTGTGGCAGTGGCCGCAAGTACAAGCGTTGCCACAAGGGCACCGAGGGTCGCATCCAACCGGGCATCATCAGCCCGATGCGGATTGTGCCTGCACACATCGCAGCGCCTCCATATGCAGCCACTGGTGTTGTGCCTCGTTTGGAAGAGGGACGCGTCAAGACTCCTGAAGTGATTGAGCGCATGCGAATTGCTGGTGTCGCCGCGAAAGAGATTCTTCGTCGAGCAGGCGAGTTTGTTCGTCCCGGTATCACCACCGACGAAATCGATATTTTTGTTCACGACCTCACGATTGAGATGGGTGGATATCCGAGCCCACTCAATTATCACAACTACCCAAGTGAACGAAGTGATTTGTCATGGCATCCCCGACAATCGCGTGTTGGAAGATGGCGACATCATCAATCTCGACGTCACCATCTTTTTGAATGGCGTGCACGGTGACACCAATGCATCATTCGCCGTGGGAAATATCTCGCAACAAGATGCAGATCTGATTCGTGTGACTGAAGAATGCATGTGGTACGGCATCGAAGCTGTGAAGCCTGGTGTTTCCATCAACGAAATTGGTCGCGCAATCGAAGTGCACGCAAAGAAGCACAAGTACGGAGTTGTTCGTGCGTTCATCGGTCACGGCATCGGCGAAAACTTCCACACCGATATTCAGGTGCTCCACTATTACGACCCACGCAACACGATGATTCTGCGCGAAGGAATGACCTTCACCATCGAGCCAATGATCACCGCAAGCGGCGAATGGCGACACAAGATGTGGGATGACGATTGGACTGCAGTCACCTCCGATGGCAGCCGTACCGCCCAGTTCGAGCACACCATGGTGGTCACCGCCGATGGCGTTGACGTACTCACTGCTGGGCCTGGCGCAGTTTCACCGTCGGCGCCTTGGTCGCGCTGACCAATAACCTCTAGCGTCGTACCGTGATTAACATCCCGAACTCAGATCGCTACTTGTCTTTCGACAGGGAAGAATGGGCTGATCTTCGTGCCGCCACTCCCCTCACGATTCGCGAGAAGGACCTAGTTGCACTTCGAGGCATCAACGATCAGATTGATCTGGATGAAGTTGCAGCAATTTATCTTCCGCTCACACGTTTGTTGAACCTCTATGTCAGCGCGACACAGAATCTGCACAAAGTGTCCCGAAGGTTCCTTACGTCATCGGTATTGCCGGAAGCGTTGCCGTGGGCAAGAGTACGTTCGCTCGTATCTTGCAGGCGCTTCTTGCTCGTTGGCCGGAACACCCGCGCGTCGACCTCATTACGACTGACGGATTTCTTTTCCCGAACCAAGTGTTGGAAGACCGCGGCATCATGAACCGCAAAGGTTTCCCCGAGAGCTACGACACCAAAGCGCTCATGCAGTTCCTGCGCGATCTGAAGAGTGGCGAGCCAAACGTTGCGGCTCCCGTGTACAGCCATGTTGTGTACGACATCATCGAGGGCGATGCAGTCACTGTCAACCAGCCCGACATTCTGATTCTTGAAGGACTCAACGTGTTGCAGGTTGGTTCAGAGGCAAATGAGTTCGTTTCCGACTATTTCGACTTCTCGATTTACATCGATGCTGAAGAACAACACATCGAACAGTGGTACATCGAACGTTTCCAAACGCTTCGCGAAACAGTGTTCAAGGACCCCGACAGTTTCTTTCAGTACTTTGCTCACCTCACCGAGGAAGAGGCAATTGACACGGCCCGCGGAATTTGGCGTGAAATCAACGGCAAGAACCTGGTCGACAATATCGAGCCCACAAAGTCACGCGCGTCACTGATTGTTGCGAAGGGCGCGGATCACCGCGTGACCAACGTGCACCTACGTCGCCTTTAGGGGCTGAGTTTGCCGGTGATTCCGGAAGAAATTTGATTGGTTGCTTCGGCAGCATTGATGGCACGCGGAGTTGCATCGATCTGTTTGATTTCGCTGAGTTCGCCCTGTGT
>JBEAXB010000083.1:0-5494 GCA_041160045.1 Actinomycetota bacterium | reverse complement strand
CCGCAGACCATTGGGGCGTTGCCGCCGCATTTGGCTGCGTTGATGCAAACGAACATCAATGTTCATTCACTCACGGTGGAAGCGGTGCTCACAGGGCGACGCGACCACGTGTATCACGCGGCAATGTTTGATCCGCATACAGCAGCAGAGCTCGACCTTGATCAGATTTGGGCGATGGTGGATGAGATGCTCGATGCACATCGCGGGATGATTCCTGAATCACTGTTTGCACAGTGATTGTTGCGATCACACGTGAGGCATGACCTCTGTGGCGATGAGATCAAGGTGATCAAGATCATCAAGATCCATGATCTGCAGGTACACGCGGTCTGAGCCAGCCGCTGTCCATTCGTGGAGACGTTCGATTGCTTCGCCGGGCGTGCCGCACAAACCGTTCTTGCGCAGTTCGTCGACTTCACGACCAAGCGATGCGGCACGGCGGGCAATGTCGGCTTCGTCCTTGCCGATGCAGGCGATAAGGGCGTTCGAATACACGAGGCTCTGGGGGTCGCGGCCGATTGATTCGCATGCTGCGCGAACTCGGTTTGTTTGTTCGCCAAAGAATGTCTTGCCTTTTGTTTGTTCGCCAAAGAATGTCTTGCCTTGAAAGGGCAGGTTGAATTCGGCGCCGAAACGAGCCGCCAACATGGGGGTGCGCTTTGGGCCACCGCCACCGATGATGATGGGCGGTGGTGATTGCACGGGCTTTGGAAGCGCAGGCGAATCAGTCAGCGTGTAGTGCTTGCCTGTGTAATTGAATGACTCGCCGTGAGGGGTAGACCACAGGCCGGTGATGACAGCGAGTTGTTCGGTGAGGATGTCGAAGCGTTCGCCAAGGGGTGCAAACGGAATGCCATACGACGTGTGCTCTTCCGTGAACCAACCGGCACCGAGGCCAAGTTCGACGCGACCATTCGACATGTCGTCCACGTTGGCCACACTGATGGCGAGAACGCCCGGGTTGCGAAATGTTGCGGAGTTCACCAAGGTGCCGAGGCGAATGCTCTTTGTCTCACGTGCGATACCGGCCAAGGTGATCCAAGCATCGGAGGGGCCAGGAAGGCCGCTGACATGGGTGCCCATGCGTTGGTAGTGATCGCTGCGAAAAAAGGCATCGAACCCGAGGCTTTCGGCGCGCTGAGCAACTGCAAGAAGTTGGGCGTAGCTGGCGCCTTGTTGTGGTTCGGTAAAGATGCGTAGTTTCACGCACTCAAACTATTACGAGGAAGCGACAGAGGTGGTGGTCGGAGCGATGGACGTTGTTGTTGCAATGAGCGGAACAGTGGTTGTGGTGGCAGGAACCGTTGTGGACGGCGCAACGGCGCGACCGTAATGGATGTCGAGGCCCTTTTTGATTTGGCGAGCCAGTTGCAGTCCGCCAAAGCGGTTCATGTGAACGGCATCGCCAGAGAACCAGTGCTTGTTCTTGCGGGCAATTTGTTCCCAATCCAGCAGATTCATTTTCTGAGCGATTTTTTCCTCGCGAACAACATCGTTGAATGCACGATTCTTGATGCGGACGTTTCCGTTCTCGCGGTAGGTGAGCCACATCAGTTCGGCGCCTTGCGATGCCACTTCCTTTGAGATCTTGCGGATGGAACGGCGCAGGTATTCGGCACCGGTGTCGTTGTATCCGGTTGCAACAATCACCATGTCGATGTTGTCGTTGCGGTGGCGTTGAATCTGTTGCAGTGCGCTGAGTTTGGCGAGGCCAATGCAGCCCGGATCGACAAGCTTCTGGCAGCCCCACACTTCGAGGGTGACGTTGTATTCGCTTTTCCATAGGGGCTTCATGGATTCGGGCGCCCAGCGCAACACCGATGCAACGGAATCTCCGACAATGAGAATGTTCGTTGTCTTGCGCACTGCCTGGGCGGGAATAGCAGCACCAAGAACGGCAAGCGATGCAACGAGTGCAGAAGCGAAGCGGACAAGACGACGAGACATATCGCCTACAGGTTACGGGGCAGTGGCCACCAACGATTGGGAATGGTGGCTGTTCTTGTAGGCAGAGATCCAGTCGGAGTGGGCAATCTGCAGTGGCTCGGGGAGCCGGCCGATGTGGCGCTGCGACAAAGTTGGCAACACGGTGCGCACGGCAATCACAGTGCGGGGGATCACGGCAATCTGCTGGGCGACTCCGAACATGATGCAGCGATGCAGGCCGCGGGCAAAGGGGTTGTGCTTGCCCGGGCTATAGGCAACTCCGATTCCGCGGGCAAGTTCATCGACATCCACGGTGTATCCGGCGGGTTCGTGTTCGAGGCCGGTGGCAAGACGACGCAACAACCATGTGGCGGTGGGGCCAAGGACGGGGAGCCAGAACATTTCGATGTAGGGGTCGCCAATCGGGTGGCCGGTGCTTTCGACGAGCGTGTCGTGCCAGGGCATGACATCGATGAATTCATCGGTGATGGATGTGGTGGGTGTGTTCATGGTTCCTCCAATTGATGGGCTGGTTGACCATGTGTGCGGGTGAGGCAGAATAGGGACAGTGATCGACAAAGAAATCAATGCAAGCGAGATTGCAACAGTGGGCGAGTGGTTGTCAGCGGCGCAACGCATCGTGGTGTTCACGGGGGCGGGGATTTCCACCGATTCAGGAATTCCGGATTTCCGCGGGCCGAATGGCGTGTGGACGAAGAACCCAAAGGCCGAAAAGATGTCGACCATCAGTCATTATTTGAATGATCCGGAAGTGCGCGAGCTTGCATGGCAGAGCCGAGTGAATTCGCCGAACTGGTCGGCAGCGCCAAATGATGGGCATCGCGCGATCGTCGCGCTGCAACAGGCTGGTCGCTTGCACGCACTAGTGACGCAGAACATCGACGAGCTGCACCAGATCTCGGGGATCGACGCCGACAAGATGGTCGAGGTGCACGGCACAATGCGCTGGTCGCGTTGTTGGACATGTGCCGACCGATTGCCGATGCAGGAAACGCTCGAGCGGGTGCGCGCTGGCGACATTGATCCGTCGTGTTTGTTATGTGGTGGAATTCTGAAGAGCGACACCATCAGTTTTGGGCAGGCACTTGTTCCAGAGGTGATGGAACGCGCGCTCACGGTGGCGCAGGAGTGCGATGTGTTGCTCGCGGTCGGGTCAACCTTGACTGTGGGGCCCGCGAACCAGGTGGTTCCTCGGGCCAAGGCAAACGGGGCACGCGTTGTGATTGTGAATGGCGATGAGACCGCGATGGACAAGTACGCCCATGTGGTGCTGCAGGGCAGTATCACGCCCATTTTGCAGGGGCTTGTCACCAGTGCTGGATTCCTGACTTAGTTGGTAGGGTTTTGGGCATGGCAACATTCCGTGACCTTCTTGCGCAAGCAAAATCCCAAATTGTCGAAATCGACACCGCCGAGGCCGAGTCCCGCATTGATGCGGGTGGCGTCCTGGTACTTGATGTGCGCGAGCCAGAGGAATACGACGAAGGTGCACTGCCTGGCGTCTTGCATATCCCACGCGGCCACCTCGAAGCCCAGATCGAAGGGCGCGCACTCGATCGCGACCAGACCATCGTTGTGTATTGCGCCGGTGGCGTTCGCAGTGCCTTTGCTGCTCGCACTCTGCAAGAACTCGGATACACAAACGTGTTGTCGATGGCCGGTGGATTCGGCAAGTGGAAGGACGAAGGTCGCGCATGGCGCCAGCCAGTGGTGCTCACACCAGATCAGCGCAATCGTTACCAGCGCCATTTGCTGCTTCCCGAAGTAGGCATTGAAGGCCAGGCAAAACTGCTCGGTGCAAAGGTGCTGATGCTTGGCGCTGGTGGTCTCGGTTCTCCCGCTGCTTTGTATTTGGCTGCTGCCGGAGTTGGCACCATCGGAATCGTCGACATGGACGATGTTGATGCATCGAACCTGCAACGCCAGATTCTGCACAACCTCGATCGCATCGGTCATCGCAAGGTGGATTCTGCTCGTGAGACAATCGAAAAGTTGAACCCCGACGTCAAGGTAAACACCTACGACGTGCGTCTCACCGCAGACAACATCATCGACATCATGACCGGCTACGACATCGTGGTCGACGGCGCAGACAACTTCCCGAGCCGTTATCTCTTGAACGATGCAAGTGTGAAGCTCGGAATTCCAGTTGTGCACGGAAGCATCTTCCGCTTCGAAGGAATGGTGTCGGTCTTTCACCCATTGCGCGGACCCACGTATCGCGACATGGTTCCCGAGCCACCACCAGCCGAATTTGCACCATCATGTGCAGAAGCAGGTGTTCTTGGCGTGTTGCCCGGAATCGTCGGTTCCATCCAGGCTCTCGAGACAATCAAGGTGATCCTTGACCTCGGTGATGCACTGATTGGTCGCATCCTCACGATTGACACCACGGAAATGGCGTTCCGCGTCTTCAAATTGCGTGCAGATCCGAAGAATGAAGTCACATGGGAAAATCGTGATCGCATCGAAGTACGCGATCTTGATGGTTTATGTGCACCATGGCTCAGCCACTAATCACCGAGCAACTATCGTCTAACGCGTGACAGCATCAATCGTCATTGTTGGAGCCGGATTTTCCGGCGCAGTAATCGCTCGTGAATTAGCAGAAGCAGGCATCGCCACATGGGTGGTCGACGGCCGCTCGCATGTTGCCGGAAACGCACATACCGAACGTCGCGACAACGGTGTCATGGTGCATGTCTACGGACCGCACATCTTCCACACCGGCGATAAGCATGTCTGGGATTACATCAATCGCTTCGGCGAGATGATGCCGTACAACCATCGCGTGAAGGCAACATCTGGCGGGCATGTGTATTCGCTGCCGGTCAACTTGCACACAATCAACCAGTTCTTCGGCACCACGATGTCGCCGACACAGGCACAGGCGTTTATTGCAGGAAAAGCCGATCCGTCAATCGGAACTCCGGTCAGTTTTCAAGATCAGGCACTCAAGTTCGTCGGCAGCGAACTGTACGAAGCGTTCTTCAAGGGCTACACGCAAAAGCAATGGGGAGTTTCACCCACGGAGCTTCCTGCATCGATTCTTGCCCGATTGCCAGTGCGTTTTTCCTATGAGGACAGCTACTTCAATCATCCGTACCAGGCCATTCCGCGCGATGGGTACACGCCGATTGTGGAAGCAATGCTTGATCATCCATTGATCGAAGTGAGCCTCAACACAACAATCACACCTGAAGAACTCACCGATGCAGAGCATGTGTTCTGGTCGGGCCCGATCGACGAGTACTTCTCGGGCCGTTTCGGAAAACTCGGGTACCGCACACTTGATTTCGTGGAAACAGAAACAACCGGTGATTTCCAGGGTTGTCCCGTGATGAACTATTGCGACGTTGATGTGCCCTATACGCGCATCACCGAGCACAAGCACTTCGCCCCATGGGAATCTCACGAGGGCACCACGCTTTATACCGAGTACAGCCGTCTCGCCGGCGATGGCGACATTGCCTATTACCCGATCCGTCAGGTGAAGGAAAAGGAACAGCTTTTGCAATACGTCGAGGCTGCTCGTCATGCAACGAAG
>JBEAXB010000082.1:0-4964 GCA_041160045.1 Actinomycetota bacterium | reverse complement strand
ACCTATGCGACATCGGAAGATCTGTGCGTGCACGGAGCGATGATGAGCGAAGAACAGCCTTGGCTGCAGTTCGAAGCGGGCTCTGAGTACGAATTCAAATCCGTGTACCCACTGCGTGCTCTTGGTCGCGGTGTTGATCTGCGCAGCCGTTCCGAAGTGGTGCGCGATCATCTCGAACCAACCTTGCACTATTCCGCATGGTGGTTCACCGTGTTCCCCATGCATATCGCGAAAGAAAATCCGCTTCCTGTTTTCTTCCGCGGTGACGACGTTGCATTCGGCCTCATGCACACGGGTCAGCACACAGTTACTTTGAATGGCATTGCGGTGTGGCACGCCGACTTTGCATTGAAGAACAACCCATCGTCGTTGTATTACGAAGTGCGTAACTTTGCACTCATCGACACACTCGTATTCGACGATCACAAGTGGCGTCACCTTGCATGGCGTTACCTCGGCTTCGGATTCCGCAATGCGTATTCCCACAGGTATGCAAGCGCCGAATTCATGATCTGGGGAATGAAAGATTTCCTTGCTGGGCCGACTGAATGGATGAAGATTGATCATTCGGCAAAGCACGACCTCGTACGTCAAACAAGCGAGGAAAAAGCAGGCCCTCTCACCGAGGAACTGAAGAGCCTCGGGTTCACGGCGCCACGTCCAAAGATTATTCGCCTCGGCGGCTTCTTGCTCTCACCACTGGTTGGTGCCGGAAAATGGATTCCGAAAAAGTTCCGTTCGGACAAGATTGGTGTTGCACAAATTGATGTGCGTGCCGTGGGTCTTGCCATTCGTCACGACAAGATCTTGTACCGCCATCCTCGTTTTGATGAGGGCTATTTGTGCGAACGCGATTACAAACGCTTCGTCGCTATTCAGCGCGAAGTGTTCAAGACCACCATCAAGTTGTGCCGCAGTTACAACCGGTTGAAGCGTGAGTATCGCGCGATGTATCCGGAAATGGTGAGCGACGATGCCTGGAAGGCTCGCTTTAAGGCCTAGGCCAAAGCTGCCGTGGCCATCAACGATGTCCACGTGCTTGGCCCAACACGGCCACTGGCTTTCAGCTTCGCCCGCTTCTGGAATGTCTTCACGTCGTTCGCAAGACTGACTGTGAATCGCCCTGTCGGTGAAATCTTCTTCTTCAGCACTTTGGCAAGAGCCCGCTGAACAGAAGTGACTGCCGGGTGACGTGATCCGACCTTGAGAATGGCGAGATCGATGCGGCCGGCAAAACCGATGGCGTCCCATGTTGCCCTGTCGACCGTGCCGGTGACAGGAAGACTTGCTTGAGTCTGGAATCTCTTGACTGCGTTCGCTGTGCCCGTACCGAAGTCACCATCAGTGGCGAGTCGTTTGCCCTTCTTCAAGAGAAGAACCGCATTCAGCTTCTTTTGAATTGATTGCACCATGACGCCCTTGTGCTTGACCTGGAGCGGAAGACCTGGGATGACCGGTGCTGCAATGGCAGTAGTGGGCAGCAAGCCTTGGCTACGTAATGCATCGAGTTGGGCCCGCAGGAAGAGTGCAAACTCTGCTTGGCCAGAGGTGTTGAGGTGCACCCAGCAGCACAGCGATGCGTTGTCGAACCAACGCCACTGATTAGCTGCCGAGCTTGCCGCGTTCCAATCAAGAACGGTGACTGCAGGGTTTGCCGTTGCTGCCTGGAGAGCGGCGTTGACACGTGCGTAGTTACGCGAAGTGGAACGAGTGGAGAGGTTCACGAAGATGATTCGCTGGATGGCCTTGGCAGTGAGCGCAGACAACATCTGTTGCACTTCGGCTTCAATCGTGTTCGGGTCATCGTTGTATCCGAGTGCCACGATTGCAATGGCAGGAGTCTCAAGTGAATTCACGATGCCGACTCCATCAAGGTCGACTTGCGGTGCGGCAACGGTGAACAAGCAATCAGAGCCGGCCATACCGCGACCAGCACAGGCCTGGTAGTTCATCACTGGGTATGCAGGTGTCACCACTGTTGCAAACTCGGTGGCGATGCTTTCGGCAACCGAGTCACCAACGAACAAGATTGAACCAACGGGAGCTGCAGCCGGATCAACAGGAGCAATCGGGAACGTTTCGTACCACGGTGCATACAGATCGAAATCTCCGCGGAATTGCCAACCAGTACGTGTGACAGCGCCCGCACTGCCGGTGATTGCAACAGAGGTGGCGTATCCGTTCCAGTCGCCGCCAAGACCATCATGGGTGGTGACGATGTTCATGAAGACGCCGATGGTTGGGTACATCCTTTGGATATCGGCAGCAGAAATGAGTCGTGACCATGATTGCAACACTGCATCGGCGATGAGGTCGCCATCATCAACTTTTGCTTCGAACTGTCCGCTCGCCGTACGGCCACCATTCGACGATGTGAATTCGGTGCGCACCACGGTGTTGTTTGAATCCTTCATCACGTATCCGGCGGTATCGAGAATTGCTCGGTCGGAGCGAGGGTCTTCAAGGTTCACAACAGCAGTCGAGCCGACACCACGCAACATGGTTCCGCCATACACCTGGCAGTTCTGGGTATCGCATGTTTTTGCGTACGAATAACGAGCTTCGGAAAGTGAATAACTGCGGGCCGCCACGGATTGTGCGCGCAGTGCATTGATGCCAAGACCTGCGCCGGCATCGGCCCAGCTTGCAGGAGATTCACGAGGGACAACACCGCGCAAGTACGACTCGGTAGCAACAAGGTTGACAGTGCGGTGGTTGCCGACGCCATCGGCTGTGACGCGCAAGCCACCGCGGTAGTAACGGATGCGTCCGTTCTTGTAGGTGGTGGTTGCAGGCTCACACAAGCCAAGCAATTCTGCGGGCGCAACAGCGGCTGGGTTGCCACCGTTCGTTGTCACAAAATCAATCGGGCCAGCAACGTTGTCGCCGATCTGGGTGTAGCCAGGCGAAATTGCCGCAGTAGAGACCGAACATGTGGGAATGGCGGAGGCATAAATGTCGTACACATTGCGCGCAACAGGAACCGCAAGAAGGCCGCCGTATGTGCCGGGCTGACCAACCCATGAAGCAGTGAGGTTGTCAGAGACAACGCTTGTTCGTTTTCCGTCCATTGCTTCAAGACGCACGCTCATCACGCCGCCGGGTGTTGCGCCGGCATCTGCTTCAGTGAGGGTCGTGAGAGTTCTGCCACCGCCGCCGTAATAGAAGTTGAGAATGTCTTGCCAGGATGCGTTGAGTTTTGTTGCCCAGCCGAGTGCTCCGTATTGACTCATGCCACGACCATGGCCATTGCCGTGCCCGCGAATAATGACACCGAGCGGGGGAAGGCTGTCGGCTTGAACTGCGGGTGATGAGACCATTGGCAGCACTGCAAGGACAGCAGATACTGCGACGAGGACGCGAAAGCGGGGGCGGGGGGTTCGTCTCATTGGTACCACGCTAGGTGGTCTCGACCACCTCAGGGTGGCGGTCGATCACATCTCGCTCTTGTACTGCAACGCCCACAAGAACAAATGTCATACCTAGCAAGTCAATGAGCGTTGGGGTCTGATCGAGAAAGACAAAGCCAAAGATGGCAGCGCACACAGGAAGAAGGGCCAACATCACCGAAAAGCGACGAATAGGAATACGACGAAGAGTTGTCTGATCGATGCCATATCCGATGGCATTCGACAACAATCCGACAAGTGCACAGCCGATGAAAATCTTCGGTGTCGAAAATGCAATCGATGCATCACCCGAGGCAAACGGCGTGATGAGAATGCCGCCAATCAATAATCCGAGCGCGAGACCCGAGACACCACGATCTGCAAGAGCGACGCGTGACCCCATCACGATGTATCCCGCCCACATCACCGATGCCAAGAGAATGAACACCAGGCCAAGGGGTTCGTTGCCAAGTTCGACTCCGCCAAGCACGACAACTCCAATTGCTGCCAAAGCCAATGCATAGGTGTTGCGCACCGATCGCGTACGAAATGCAGCAACGGCAATCGGCCCGATGAATTCGATCGTGACACCTTTTCCAAGTGGCAGCCGATCGATTGCCAAGTAGAAGAACATGTTCATGAGAGCGGTGGCTGTGCCGAATGCTGCAACCCATACAAGATCGTGTCGCGACCACGGGATACGCAAACGACGCCACGACAAAGCCAACAAGAAAACAGATGCTGCGAGCACGCGAATCCATGCAACGGTCGCAGGGGAGACGTCGTCGAAGAGTTGAATGGCAATGACTGCACCCGTGTATTGGGCGGCAGCCGACAAGACAAAGAAAAGCTCTGGGGGTGCGGCGTCAAATATTCGATCGGCGCGCGACCCCTCGTATGAGGTCACGGAATCGAGTTCTAGTTAAAGAGGTCGGGATCTGTGTGGCAGATTTCCTGCCACAGTGGCTGGAAGTGCATCCAACCAGTCATCGCATTGCCGGCATTTTCGCGGGTGTACACGGCTGATTCATGAGGAATGTGCTTTGGTGTGCCGGCAGCCATTGCTGCAAGTTGTGCCTGGGCGCAACGCTCGAAGCACACAAACCAGAACACAGCTTCATCAACGGTTCCGCCGACTGTGAAGTGACCATGGTTCTGATGGATGGCTGCGCGATTCTGGCCGAAGGCCTGTGCGAAGTCACGACCTGCTGCTTCTTCGAACACGACTGCACCGCCGTGATCGGCAATCAGCACGTTGTTTTCGTAGAACGCACATGAGTCTTGCGTGAGCGGATCGAGGATGATGCCAAGCGAACTGAAGGCCTTGCCGTACACGGAGTGTGCATGTGCTGCTGCAATCACATCGGGGCGCGCTTCGTGCACTGCTGCATGCAATACATATGCGGCGCGGTTGACGCTGTGCTTTCCGTAGACAACTTCACCCTTGTGGTTGACAAGGATCAGATCGGACACTTTCATGTGGCGAAACGACAAACCAAGTGGGTTCACCCAGAAGTGATCAGGGAACTCAGGGTCGCGCACGGTGATGTGACCAGCGACGCCTTCACCAAAACC
>JBEAXB010000081.1:0-8247 GCA_041160045.1 Actinomycetota bacterium | reverse complement strand
CGTGTTCCCCGATCATTTCGATCATGACTGGCGCACCGGCAGCCGCGAACGGGTGCTCAATGCTCTTGCCAGTCTTGAGCCTGGCGTTACTGAAATTCACGTGCAACCAGCAATTGATACGCCTGAAGTACGTGCCCTCGGCGATGTTGCTACAGGTTGGATTGATGATCTTGCACTCGCCACAAGCGAGGAACTACGCAACGCCGTTGCAAGCAGTGGCGCGACCCTGATTGGTTATCGCGAACTCAGGGACGCGATGCGAGCCGGCTGATTGCTGCTTGCGCCTCGCCACTCCACAACGATTCGAACAACGCCCGAGTATTTCCCTCGGCCTTTAACTTGCCGAGCATGAACGCCACGGTCGGGTTGAGGTTCGTATATTTCGCATCGATCGAGACAACGACATCTGCATTGTCGGGGCCTTCCACTGCTTTTTCGCCTTTGCCGAACGCCACGCGATACTGAACACTCATTGCGATACCTCGATGTGGGCGCGAAGACCAACGAACAAATCAGTTTCCATCATTCCTTCTGGAACATCGCCAGCAACACTGTGCGCAAGAATCCAGTCTTCCCACGGATATACCTCGGCAAGTTCAGCGTCGGATAATCCGAACCACCACTTTGAAGTGGGATCAACTTGTGTTGCATGCGCACGCAACGATGCGGTGCGAGCATGCAGATGCTCACCAATGTGAAGACGCGTAGTGATGCGGTGATCTTGCGAGGGGCGGTTGCGCCAGTTCTCATCGAATGGTGATTCGCCGTACTTCACCAGCAGCGCTTCGTGCACGGCCATGATGCGCTCTTTTGCCCACAATGTGTAATACATCTTTGCTGGCTGCCATGGCTCGCCAGCTTCCGGGTACCACGCAGGATCGCCGGCGCGTTCGAATGCGAGAACACTGGTGTCGTGCACGCGAAGATGATCGGGGTGTGGGTATCCGGCCTGATCATCGTTGTACGTAAGAATTACTTGAGGTCGCTCGGCGCGAATGAGTGCAACAAGGCGACCCGTTGCTTCATCCAGATCAGCCATGTGGAAACAATCAGGATGTTTGTTCGGCTCTGAATCAGCCATGCCTGAGTCGCGATAGCCAAGCCAATGAAGCTCGGAAAATCCGATGGCTGCAACCGACTCGGCAAGTTCGCGCGGGCGAACCTCGGCCATGAGTGCACGTTCTTGTTCGGGGGTCAGGTTGTGAAACGGTTGCCCCGGCTCACGCAAAGCAGGGTTTTGCAGGTCGCCTTCTTCGCCACCGGTGCAACACACGAGCACGGTGCGCACGCCCTCGCTGTAATAGCGAGCAACGGTCGGGGCGCCCTTTGACGCTTCGTCATCGGGATGGGCATGAATAGTCATGAGGCACAGTGGCTCACCAGACACGGACATTTGCGGCGTAGGCATTCCTCACAGGATAGTGACTGACCGCCGACCAATCGTTCACGCTGGGGGGTTGTTCCACCGCTAAGGGCGTTCAATCTGTGAGACTAAGACATCGACCCCACCACTGCTGCCCTGCCAATTGGCGTATTTGAGACCGACACCAATTGTCGACTCACGGCAGCCAACGACGCGTTTCGTGCGTTGGTGCTCGATGGCGCACCGATGGTGGCTGGTGTTGCACCGTGGACAAACGCATTGCCGCACGAACGCACCGAGTGTGAACGTCGTTGGGTGCAGCATCGCGACAGTGGCGAAACATTCACCGTCGAATTTCGCATTGGTCGCGCAACTGGCGAGGTTGTCTGGATTCAAGTGTCCACGCAACCTGTTGTTGTCGATGGAATTCTCACTGGTTACGTCGGTACTGCGATTGATTGCACATCACTTGTCACGCAACGTCAACTCTCCGATCAACTTGTCGGGCTTCTCGATGTATCGGGTGATGCAGTGTTGGTGTTCGACCGCGTTGGCGAGCTCATGTTTGCAAACGACACGGCACGCAGTCTGATTGGTGTTGCAGATCCCGGCGCAGGTGCAGGCGATGTCGCAGCACGCACATTCATGCAGGCAGTGCGTGATCAATTACCGCGCGTTCTGCTTGATTCTGCTCCTCCATCGGGCGCACCCAACCGTTGGGAAGGCGAAATTGGCTTTCGCTCCCCGGATGGAATCGCGCGCATTCTCTCTGTCGTTGTTCAGGTTGTTCGTAATGCCGATGGCAGTGTTCATCATTGGGCCACGATTACGCGCGACATCACCGAAGAACGCCAATCACAGGCAGAACTGTCGCGCCAGGCAACCCACGATGCGCTCACTGGTTTGCCAAACCGCGTTCACTTCGTGCGCAAGACCACCGAAGCACTCGAGCGCTGCCGCACCACGCACGCAACCGTTGCAGTGCTCTTCATCGACCTCGACAAACTGAAGCATGTGAACGACACGATTGGTCATGCTGTCGGCGACCAACTGATTGTCACTGTGTCGAAGCGCCTTGCAGCCGCAACTCGCCCGAGCGATCTTGTCGCACGTATCAGCGGTGATGAATTTGTTGTTCTGTGCGAAGGCCTTCTCGACGAGCAAGTCGCACTCGATGTTGCCGAGCGCATTCGCGCCTCGATTACAGGCCCTCTCGTGCTGCAGGGTGTCGAGATTGAAGCCGGCGCCAGCATTGGCGTGGCGATGTCAACTCCCGAGTTATTGTCCACCGAATCTGCAGCCGACGCAGCCATCACCCTCTTGCGCGCAGCCGATACCGCGATGTATCGGGCCAAGCAGCGCGGACGTGGCCGCTCTGAGCTCTACAGCGAAGAAATGCGCACTGCGGCACGAGAGCGCCACACCCTCGCCACCGAACTCGAACAGGCACTTGCCGGAAACCAGTTCGCTGTTGTCTTCCAGCCCATCGAATCCGCACACACGGGGCGCGTGGTGGCAGCAGAAGCCCTCTTGCGCTGGAATCACCCAACCCGCGGTTTGCTCGCGCCTGGAGCCTTCCTCGACCTCGCTGACGAGTCCGGGCTCATCGCCCCGATCGGTGATTGGGTGCTCGAACAGGGTGCCCGCACGATTTCCGAGTGGATTGCGAGCGGATTGGTCGACCGCACGATGGCCATCCATGTCAATGCATCGCGTCGCCAACTCTCAGACATCACCTTCGTCGACCGAGCGCTCACCATCCTGCGCGACAACGGTCTCGAAGGAAATCAACTGGTGTTTGAAACATCAGAAGCGAGTTTGGTGGACAACAACCCGTCGGTGTTGCGCACAGTGACTGCACTCAAGCGTCAAGGCGTGCGTATCGCAGTGGATGACTTCGGCTCGGGATATTCATCTCTTGCTTCGTTGCGCACATTCATTCCCAGCCGACCTGTTGAAACTCGACGGAACACTCGTGCGCGATGTTGGCCGCACAGATGGCGGCGACGACCCAATGGTGCGCTCGTTGATTCAACTCGCCCACTCCCTCAACCTTGTGGTGTGCGCCGAATGGGTCACCACCGAAGATCATGTGCAACGTCTCAAAGTGTTGGGTTGCGATCTGTTGCAAGGCAATCGCATCGGCGAGCCTGTGTCGGCCGAAGTGTTTGCCACAAAATTGCGTCGCATCGCGACACAACCGATTAACGATTAATCAGCAGTCACGGCCGGAGCCGGACCAAGCCCAGCGAAATAAGCCATCATCGGCTGTGCATCATTGGCCAGACGAAACACAAACTGTGATCCGGCCCAACCGCTGTCGACAGGCAATGTGTATGACAGTGCAGTTCCGTCACCCATCGGACGCAATTTGCGCGCCAAATCGATGAGGTCGAGGCCCGGGTCGACAGTGACCGCAGCAGCGAACGCATCGAGAACATTGTGCGTATCAAGCGGATTGCGCACCATGTAGATGGCGGCATCTTTTGCCAGCATCGAGATGAACGCACGCTGACGAGTTCCACGACCAACGTCGCCTGTTCCCTCGAGACGCCATTTCCCATTGACCTTTTCTTCGAAATACCGAGACCTGGCATACGCCAATGCCTCGGCTCCAGACTGCAGTTTGCAAGCCTTGCGTCCGATGTAGAAACCAGTCGCTTCGTCACGTGAAGCACGGGCAACACAGATGTGTACACCACCGATTGCATCAACGATTCGTTTGAACCCGGAGAAGTTGATTTCGATGTAATGGTGCACGGGGACATTCAGTGCGCGTTGCACGCTGCGAATCATCACGTCTGCACCGCGCTGATATGCGGCATTGATTTTTGCGAACTTTTCGGTCTCGCCCATTCGCACCCATAGGTCGCGCGGAATCGACATCATCGACACACTTTTTGCCTTGGTGTCGTAGCGAACAAGGATCATCGTGTCAGAACGCATGCCGGGGTTTGCCTCTTCCGAGCCGACGGTTGCAAAATCCTCGTCATTCGGATCGGCAGTTGCCCGCGAATCAGACCCAACAATGAGGAAATTCTCGATGCCGTCCGTTGCGGGCGACAACGCAAGGCTTGCAGCGTCAACTCGAGCCACATCTGAGAGATGAGACTTTGTCGCACGCACGATTCCGAGAGCGCCAGCAAGCGACAACACGAGCGCAACGCTGACCACGATCATCCACCGAGGGGTCCCCGCAACTCGCGAGAATTTCCCTTCAGTCAGCACGTCACCACGGTAGTCATTCTGACGCTGGTCGGAGATGCACCACATCTGCGGTATTCACGCGATGTGAAACCGCACAATCATCAAGGATCACCAATTGCCCATCAGGCTCCACCGTGAGAGCACGCCCGATGATGTGTGAGCCATCTGGCATCTCAGCGCGCACCTCTGAGCCAATCGTTGCCAATTGACCCACATAGGTTTCATGAAGTGCTGCATCATCAAGGGCCAGCAATGCATCAATGATCGGCAACATGGCCAGCAGGAACTCATCTGGCGTTGCCTCGGTTGTCCAGCCACACTTCGCAAGCGATGATGTCGCCCCAGGAGGCGCCCACCCGAGATTGCACCCGATGCCAACGACCACGAACGGAATCTGCCCGGCGGCATCGACCGGTGCTGCCTGGGCCAAGATGCCAGCGAGCTTCTCTGAGCCCACCAGGATGTCGTTTGGCCATTTGAGGACCGCTGATACCCCACAGAGGTCGCGAGCCGCCTGTGTGGCCGCCAGAGCCACCACCTGGGTCAACACGTGCACCTGCTCGGGCACTTGGCGAAACAAAAGCGAGACGAGCAGATTGGCCCCAACTGGTGCTTCCCATGTCCTGTCTAGTCTTCCGCGCCCTGCGGACTGGAAATCGGCCCGCAAAACCGACCGGTCGGGGCCGCCCGCAAGCCCGTGTGCCATCAGATCTGTGTTCGTGCTGCCGGTCTCAGAAACGGTCTGAATATGCCATTGGCTCGATTGGTTCGCATTGAGGTGGTCCATTAAGGAAAGATTGTCACCTGTGCTGAAGAAAATCCTTATCGCCAACAGAGGCGAAATCGCTGTCCGCGTCATCCGAGCTGCCCGAGAGATGGGGATCGCCACCGTTGCGGTCTACTCAGAACTCGATCGCAATGCCCTCCACGTGCGTCTCGCCGACGAGGCATTTGCCCTCGGTGGCCAGACCGCCGCTGAGAGCTACCTGAACACCGAAGCAATTCTGAAGGCCATCACCGACAGTGGCGCAGATGCTGTGCACCCTGGTTATGGCTTCTTCAGCGAGAACGCCGACTTCGCACAAGCAATCACCGACATGGGTGTTGCATTCATCGGACCACCTCCTGCTGCGATCGTCGAAATGGGCGACAAGGTCTCGAGCCGCAAGGCTGCATTGCGCGGCGGTGCGCCGATTGTTCCGGGCACCACCGAGTTCTGCACCAGTGCAAAAGAAATCTCCGACTTCGGAAAAGAATTCGGTTGGCCAATTGCCATCAAGGCTGCATTCGGTGGCGGCGGTCGCGGTATGAAAGTCGTGCACGCAGAATCCGAAGTGCAAGACGCAATGGATTCAGCACAACGCGAATCACGCAACTTCTTTGGCCGCGACGAGATCTACATCGAGCGCTACCTCACATGGCCACGCCATATCGAAGTGCAATTGGTCGGAGACCAACACGGCGATGTTGTCTGGATCTCAACACGTGACTGCTCGGCTCAGCGTCGTCACCAAAAACTGATCGAAGAAGCACCGGCACCGGGCCTTCCAGCTGGCGTCGAAGAAGCCATGGGTGCTGCTGCTGTCAAAGCGGCAAAAGCTGTCGGGTATTTCAATGCGGGCACCGTCGAATTCATCTTCCAGGACGGAGAGTTCTTCTTCCTCGAAATGAACACTCGTTTGCAGGTAGAGCATCCGGTCACCGAAGTCATCACCGGCATCGATCTTGTCGAATGGCAAATCCGTGTTGCTGCGGGCGAAAAACTGCCGATGACGCAAGAGCAGGTTCTTGCAGCTCGTCGCGGCCACGCAATCGAAATTCGCATCAACGCAGAAAACCCAGCAGGCGGAAAATTCCTTCCATCACCTGGTCCGATCACAAAGCTTGTTGCACCAGACGGATTCGGTGTTCGCTTCGACAGCGGATACGAATCTGGTGACGAGATCAGTCAGTACTACGACAACCTTGTCGGAAAACTGATCGTGTGGGGACGCGACCGCGATGTTGCAATCGCTCGTACCCTTCGTGCCCTCAAGGAAATGGTTGTCGAAGGAATTGCAACAACAATTCCTGCAGACATCGCCATCCTCGAGCACCCAGATTTTGCTGCAGTCACCCACTCCACCAAGTGGGTCGAAGAAATTCTCGACCTGTCGCATATCGGTACAGCACCAATCGTTCCTGCTTCAGACAACGATGAACCACTCGTTCAGCGCAACACCACCGTTGAAGTCAACGGTCGTCGTTTCGACGTGAAGATGTGGGTCCCCGAATCCTCTGGCGTTTCTGCTCCGACTGCAAAGGCCAAGAAGCCTGCACGTAGTGCAGCGGCTGCTGGCGGAGCCGGCGGAGGCAACGGCCAGGTTGCCGTTCCGATGCAGGGAACCATCGTCAAGATTCTTGTCGAGGTTGGCCAGGTCGTCGAAGTAGGCCAAAGCGTCGTAGTTCTCGAAGCAATGAAGATGGAAAACCAGATCGAAGCCGACAAGGCCGGCACTGTGAAGACCATCAATGTCAAGACCGGCGACACCGTCGGTGCTGGCGACATTGTTGTCGTTATCGAATAATTATTCGGCTGCGTCAGACAGTGCTTCGGCAAGCGCCGGATGCACAAGAAGCGATTCGTAAATATCGGTGACCTTGAGGTTCGCTGTTACTGCAAGCGCAATCACGCTGATGAGTTCGGCTGCATGACGCCCGACAATCGACCCACCAAGAACAACACCCGTTGCCGGATCGCTGATGATCTTGACAAAGCCACGCGCATCGTTGTTGATGAGTGCCTTTGCTGTCGTTGAAAACGGAACCTTGGTCACGCGAATCTTTCGACCAGATGCAAATGCTTCAGCCTCGGCAAGTCCGACATCGGCAATCTCTGGCTCGGTGAATATCGCAGACGCTGCTTTGTCGTAATCAAGATGACGATGGGCGCCCTTTGGTCCGCCCACCACTTGTTCGGCAACCTTGCGCCCCTGCATTGAAGCAACGGACGACAACGGCAACTTCCCGCTGACGTCGCCAGCAACGAAGATGTGTTCGATATTGCTCTGGCAGTGCCTGTTGTTCGGAATGTATCCGCCATCCATGATGATTCCGGCTTCAGCAAGTCCCATGTTCTCGGTATTTGGCACCGAACCAATCGCCAGCACAACGTGCGTTGTTTCCGACACGCGACCATCATCGCAAATCACGCGAACACCTGTGTCGGTGAGTTCGATGCCGGTGGCGCGAGCACCTTTAAACAAGCGAACACCGCGAGCAAGGAAATCTTCTTCGAGAACTGCGGCCACTTCCGGGTCTTTGCCAGGAAGCACCTGTTGACGACTGACAACAAGTGTCACCTTCGAACCAAACGAAGCAAACATGTGAACAAACTCAACACCGGTGACGCCAGAGCCGACAACAGTAACGCTTTCAGGAAACACGCGAGGTGGATAACAGTCACGTGTCGTGAGAACGCGATCACCATCAGGGTGCGCCCAATCCGGAATACGAGGACGCGTACCAGTGGAAATCAGAATCGCATCCGCAGTATGAATTGACGTTGTTCCGTCTGCATGAGCGACGCGAACAGTGTGCTGATCAACAAGAGATGCAGTGCCACGAAGAATGAGGACTCCCTGGTTCTCGAGCATCGATGTCACATCGTTCGACAACTTTGTCTTGATTCCTTCGAT
>JBEAXB010000080.1:0-4999 GCA_041160045.1 Actinomycetota bacterium | reverse complement strand
GACGAATTAGAGCGCGCGGAAAAAGAACTTGAGAAGATCACACATGATCATGTCGAGCAGATCGAAAAAGCTTTCACCCGCAAGGAACACGAGCTGCTCGAAGTATAGGAACGAGGGCAACTACTGTTGTCCGCGGAACCCGAAAGGGGAAAAATATGAGTGACGACATTTGGCGCCGCAAAGACGACACCGGGAGCAATGACTCCTCGGGGTACGGAACAGACTTCGGATCAGACTTTGGCACCGTGCAGTTTGCCGACGACCCAACAGCAGAGCCAGCGCTCAGCTTCGGCGCAGGCGACACAGGCAACCTTCCCCATTGGACCGAACCAGCCACCGGCGAGTTGCCCGTGACAGACGATGACGACACTGATGTGTGGGGAACGTTCCAAGAGCCAAGCGAGCCGACTCGCCGCCCAGACCACATCACCATTGGTTCCGATCCGACCGACGAGCGCCGTCGCCAACGTGACATCACGAGCGATATCAGCCGTGACATCACTCGCGACATCACAGGCGGAGTCTCGCGCCCTCGTCAGCAGCCAGTTCGCCGATCAGGCCCACGTGGTTCTGGTGGCGGAATTGGTCGCGACATGCCAACAGCTGTCACCACCGGATTAGTTCTTCTCGCTGCATTCCTTGGTGCCATCATGTGGCGTCCCGCTGCAGTGATGCTCATCGTGCTGGCCGTCGTCGGATTGGCCGCAGTCGAATTCTTCAGCAAGGTCACTGAAAAGGGTTATCGCCCCGCAACATTTGCTGGCCTTCTCACTTGTATCGCAGCACCGCTTGCTGCGTACTGGATGGGCGATGCATCGCTTCCTCTCGTGTTCGCATTCGGATTCCTTGCAACTTCAATTGGCTTCCTCGGATCCACAAGTATTCAAAGTGGGCCGATGCCAAACGTTGCCATCACCACAATGGCGATGACCTGGATTGGTCTCATGGGCTCGTTTGCTGCTCTCATCTTGCGCTACTCGGTCAACGGTGGTGCAGTGCACGCCGGCACCGACACGTTGTTCATGATTGTGATTGGCGTCATTGCGAACGATGTCGGCGGGCTTTTCGTCGGAGCATCGCTTGGCAAGACCCCATTGCGTGAATGGATCAGCCCCAACAAGACCGTTGAAGGAGCCATTGGTGGAGCACTCGCAACACTGATTGCCGTCATCGTCGTCGGATCACAGAACGGCACCTGGAACTCGATGGGCGAGTGGATTGCATTGGCATTGGTCATCGCAATCATGGCTCCTCTCGGAGACCTGGTCGAATCAATGTTCAAGCGCAACCTCGACGTCAAGGACTTCGGCACAATTGTTGCTGGTCATGGTGGAGTTCTCGACAGGTTCGATGCATTCTTGTTCGTTCTGCCTGCTGCTTACTACCTCATGTTGGTCATCACGCCTTGGGCGTGACCCATGTCCTCTTGTCCTGATTCGCATTGATGCGAACCCATGACAGAATCCAATTGTGACTATCACTCGCGTTGCCATTGCCGGATCATCGGGATCCATCGGTACTCAGACAATCGATGTTGTCCTCGCCGAGCCTGATGCATATCGCGTGACCGCTTTGGCGGTGTCGTCGGCGTCAGATGTCGTGATTGCTCAAGCTCTCCTCATGCAGCCCGAAGTGGTTGTCGTCACGAACCCCGAATACCGCGCTCAAGTAGCCGCTGCTTTGCCTGGCATCCAGGTCACTGGCGAGCTCACCGACATCATCGATGGTGCGGACGTTGTCATCAATGGTGTTGTTGGTTTTGCCGGACTATCAGTCACACTCGAAACGCTTCGCGCCGGACGAACACTCGGTTTGGCAAACAAAGAAAGTTTGATTGCTGCTGGTCCATTGGTGCAGCCGCTTCGTTCGACACCCGGAGCACAACTGGTGCCGGTCGACAGCGAGCATTGTGCGATTCATCAATGCTTGCGTTCCTCTTCTTCGCCGGCTTCTGAAGTGTCCCGGCTTGTCCTCACGGCCAGTGGTGGTCCCTTTCGCGGCAGGTCCGCTCAATCGCTCGCCGAAGTCACGGTTGCCGATGCGCTTGCCCACCCCACATGGAAGATGGGTCCGAAGATCACGATTGATTCGTCGACGTTGATGAACAAGGGTCTCGAAGTGATTGAAGCGCACGAATTATTCGGAGTGTCCTTCGACAACATCGATGTCGTGGTGCATCCGCAATCCGTCGTGCACTCGATGGTCGAATTCACAGACGGCTCCACCATCGCACAGTTATCGATGCCCGACATGCGTTTGCCGATTGGGTATGCGCTTGGGTATCCGCACCGAATTGCCACGGCATTTGGTCGCATCGATTGGACCACATTGTCGCGTCTTGACTTCGAGCCACCAGACCGTGCCACGTTCCCGTGCCTCGATCTTGCCTACGCGGCTGGTCGTGCCGGCGGAACAGCGCCTGCTGCTTTGTCGGCAGCAAACGAAGTCGTGGTCGAGGCGTTTCTTGCAGGTCGCATCATGTGGTCCCACATTGCTCTGTACGTCTCACGTGTGATGGAAAAGTTTGTCGTCACAACGCCGACACACGTTGATGATGTGCTTGCAGCAGATGCGCAAGGGCGTCGCATGGCAACAGAGGAGTTGGCAAAATGAGCAATTTTTATCATCGGTTCCGCGAAGAGATAGCCGCTGGCGGCTCTGTCGAAGTCATCGAAGATCCTGTCGCTAGTCGCAACGGCAAACTCGCTGGCATCTTCATGCTCGGTTTGTTGGCATGGCTCGCAATACAAAACCCTTGGGCCTTCGTATTTGTGGTCGGCTTGCTGGTCTCGGTATTCCTGCATGAAATCGGACATTTCTCCACTGCACGTCTCACTGGCATGAAGTCCACACAGTTTTTCATGGGCTTTGGCCCAAGAGTGTGGAGCATGACGCGTGGTGAAGTGGAGTACGGCGTACGCGCATTGCCGCTTGGTGCATTCGTGCGCATCATCGGAATGAACAATGTCGATGATGTCTCTGCCGAGGACGAGCCCCGCGCATACCGTTCCAAGTCATACCCGCGTCGACTTCTCGTGATTACTGCTGGTTCGCTCATGCACATGGTGATTGCATTTGTTCTCTTCTTCGGATTATTCGTCACCAGTGGTCGCGAACAAAACACAGGCATTGCCGCGATTCGCGGGCTTGATGCATCGGCTAGCCCTGCATACAACGCCGGCTTGCGCGAAGGCGACGTGTTGGTATCCCTTGGTGGAACTGCCGTATCCGATTACCTCAGTGTTTCTTCCACTGTCCAGACTTTCGAAATCGGTGACTCCGTCACCGTTGTCTACGAACGCGATGACGTGCGTCAGACCACCGACGTTGTATTGGCCGAACACCCCACCGAAGCCGGTCGGGCGTATCTCGGTGTGTACGCCGACGATTGGGGCCGGGTGCAGTTGAGTCTGTTCGCGTCAGTCACCACAGCAATCGGTGACATTGGCAGAACGATTGTTGATTCGGTCAAGGGCGTCGCAGTCGCTCTCAATCCGATGAACTCGATTCGTCATCTCACTAACTCGAAGGATGCAACAATTGAGTCGCGCCCAACAACGGTGGTTGGTATCAGCCAAGTGAGCGGAAGTATTGGTGAGTCCGATGGGCTAAAGGGCGTCCTTGCATTGCTCGCCAGTGTCAACGTGTTTGTCGGTGTCTTCAACATGTTCCCGTTGCTTCCCTTCGATGGTGGCCATGCAGCAATTGCCACCTACGAGCGAATCCGTTCACGCAATGGTCGCCGTTACCAGGCAGATATCAACAAGATGGTTCCTGTCGCCACAGCCGTTGTGGGTCTCCTTGCACTTCTTCTTTTCACTGGCCTCTACCTCGATATCACTCAACCGCTCGGGTAATTCCGCGGCCCTACTGACAGAAATGACAACAATGTTCGAACGTCGCACCACCAAACAGATCTCCGTAGGCAAGGTACTTGTCGGCGGGGGAGCACCCATCACCGTTCAATCGATGACCACTACGAAGACTGCCGATGTCGAAGGCACATTGCAGCAGATTTACGCACTCGCTTCGGCCGGATGCGACATCGTGCGATGCACATGCAACGATCAAGAAGCAGCCGAAGGTCTTGCCCAGATTGTTCCTCGTTCGCCGATTCCAATCATCGCCGACATCCATCATCAGTACAAGATGGCGCTCGCTGCAATGGAAGCCGGTGTTCATGGCCTGCGTCTGAACCCCGGAAACATCCGCAAACCCGAGCACATCAAAGCAGTCGCATCAGAGGCTCGTGACCGCAACTTGGCGATCCGTATTGGTGTCAATGGTGGGTCGCTCGATCCGTCGCTGTATGAAAAATATGGTGGGCTCACGGCGGCGGCAATGGTCGAATCTGCAATGCAGGAGATTGCCTACTTCCACGAAGTTGATTTCAATCTCATCAAGATTTCTGTCAAGGCCAGCAATGTGCCTCTCATGGTGGAGGCATATCGTTTGCTCGCCGACACCACTGATATCCCGTTGCATCTTGGTGTCACCGAAGCTGGCCCACCGCCTGCGGGTCTCATCAAGGCGACAGCTGGCATCTCCACTTTGTTGCTCGAAGGAATCGGTGACACGATTCGTTACAGCCTCACAGCCGACCCGGTCGAAGAAGCCCGTGCTGGTCGACAACTGCTTGAAGCGCTCGGATTACGCGAACGAAAGAACGTCGACCTGATTGCGTGCCCAAGTTGTGGTCGCGCCGAGATCGATGTCATCGATGTCGCCAACCGCGCGATGGCTGCGTTCCAAGACAAGAAACTCCCACTGCAGATTGCTGTCATGGGCTGTGTTGTCAACGGACCCGGCGAGGCTCGTGAAGCAGACCTTGGTATTGCAGCTGGCAACAAGCGCGGCCACTTGTTCGTGAAGGGACGAAACGTTGCAGTTGTTCCGGAACGCGAAATGGTTGAAGCACTTGTCGAGTGGGCCGAGTTCATCAACGAGCACGGCACCGATGCAGCGATTGCTCGCGCCGACACCAAGCTGGCCGAACGCG
>JBEAXB010000079.1:0-5651 GCA_041160045.1 Actinomycetota bacterium | reverse complement strand
AGAATCATGCCGACGGCACCTGCAATGAGAACTGCAATCACAATCAATCACCCTTTCTGTTCTGTAGAGCCAATGTGGCTGTTTCGACATCGCTGAACGGGATCAACACTCCGTTGATCTCCTGGGTTTTTTCATGACCCTTGCCAGCTACCACCACAATGTCACCACGCCGGGCATCGATAATGGCGGATTCAATCGCATCAGCCCGATTCACGATGGCACGAACATCGGCCTTTGAGCCTGAAATCTCGGCCATCACTTCGGAAATGATTGCTTCGGGGTCTTCGCCTCGAGGATTATCCGAGGTCACGATGACAACGTCAGCAAGCGCTGCAGCGACGGCACCCATCCGCGGACGCTTTGCAGCATCGCGCTCTCCCCCACAACCAAACACCAAAAGGATTCTTCCCTGTGTGAGCGTTCTCACACTCGAAAGAATTCCTTCCAGTCCTTCAGCAGTGTGTGCAAAATCCACGATGACTTCGAAACCCTGATCATTCGGAACCGCTTCGAATCGACCAGGCACCGCGTCCACCGAGGCACAACCACGTTCAATGTTCGTGGCTGAGATCTTCAAGACCTCTGCAGCAGCTGCAGCCGCGATGGCGTTGACAACCGAATAGGAACCACCGATTGGTACCGAGATTGCAATTGTCGATACCGATCGAGACATTAGAGGCATCCGTGACGCTGAAAGCAGTTATTGGGATTGCGCCGACGTCGAGCAATAACTGGCCATGCGGGTCATCCACATTGACCACACCATGAAGTGCCAGTGTCGGGTGAAAGAGACGTGCCTTTGCGGCGAAGTAGTCCTCTTGGGTTCCATGGAAATCCAGATGGTCGTGCCCAAGGTTCGTAAAAATCGCAAGGTCGAACACAATCCCGTTAACGCGGTACTGCGCCAGTGCATGCGATGACACTTCCATGACAACACTGTCAACACCAGTGTCGACGAATCGAGCCAACATGGCCTGTAGGTCGATTGCTTCCGGGGTGGTATGAACACCAGACAATGTGCCGATGATTTCGGTTGTTCGACCTGAAACCCGAAGGATGGAAGCAAGGATCGCAGCTGTCGTTGTCTTGCCATTCGTACCAGTGATGCCGACAATGGAGAGCGATTTACTTGGGAATCCGAAAGCGGCCGATGCAAGAGGCCCAATCGCTTCCCGCACATCTTCCACTTCGATTTGTGCAATGTGTTCCGGGATGTCAGAGATTCTTTCTTCCACGAGAATCGCCACTGCACCATTGCGAATGGCCATCGAGATGAATTCACGCCCATCAAACTTTTGACCACGAACACAACAGAACAGATCACCTGTTTGAATCTCGCGGGAATCCTGGGAGATGCCAGTCACCACCATGCCCGAATCACCGCTAACCAGGCCTTGAAGCCCGGACATCTCAATGAGTTCGTGAACGGTTATTGAAGAGATCGAATGGCGCGACATGGATCATGTGCCAATCAATGTCCGACGGACGTTGCGCCTGCTTTGCAGCCAGTCCCTGGACCAGTTGCTTCAATACCGAGTTCGTGCATCACATTCGGAACCAAACTGGCAAACACCGGGGCTGCAGCGGTTCCGCCGAAACGGTCACGAGATGATGGGCTGGGTTCGTCAATGCTGACCAACATCGTGACCTTCGGATCTTTCGCGGGGAAGAATCCGACGTATGAAGCGAAATAGCGCCTGCCACCTGCATCGGTGGAATACGTGCCGTTCGCCTGCACTTTGTAACCGGTTCCGGTCTTGCCAGCGATTTCCATGCCCTTGACTTTCGACAACTCGCCTGTACCGGTGCACACAACATCGGTCATCAGGTCAGTCATGGTGGCTGCGGTCTCGGGTGTCAACACTTGGCGGGTCTTCACTGAAGCCAGTTCGTGACGCTTGCCGGCTTTGTCGATGGTGGAACTCACCAACTTCGGTGCGACATAGACACCCTTGTTGGCCACAACGTTGACTCCGGCGATGAGCTGCAACGGAGTCGATGCCATTCCGTAACCGTATGACACAGTGAACTTTTCCGTACCGCGCCATTTGTCCTCATCACGAAGAATTCCGCGGCTCTCTCCCGGATAACCGAGCCCGGTCTTTTGACCGAATCCGAATGCCGACAAATAGTCATGCAGTTTCTTCGTTTCAATGGTCTGTGCCGTCAACATCGTTCCGATATTCGAACTCTCACTCAGAATCGTTCGGACATTCATGTCCATTGTTGGGTGAGGCCACGCATCGCGAATTGGAAACTTGTCGACAACCACGATTCCGGGAACGCTCATGACAGTGTCTGGGGTGACCTTGCCCTCATTGATTGCAGCACTGATACTGAATACTTTTGCCACCGAGCCGGGTTCATAGGCTTCAACAGCTGCATAGTTACCACTTGCGATCACCGCATTGCCAGCTTCATCTCGTCGAATATTCGACATTGCATACACTTCGCCGGTTGCGGAGTTCATGACAATCGCGGTTCCGCCCTTGGCGCCAAGTTTGCTGACTCTGTCAAGAAGTGCCGCATCGGTGTGGTACTGAATGTTCTTGTCGACGGTGAGAACAATGTCGTCTCCGGGAACCGGAGCTGAAGCAGCGCTCTGCACGCCGGCGATTGAACGACCCCTTTTGTCAACCTCGCGCACTGCCTTGCCATCTAGCCCGGTGAGCACCTTGTCGAACTGCAGTTCAAGACCAGATGTGCCAAGGCCGTCGGGATCTGTTTTTCCGATGATTGCTCCGGCGACTCCACCCTCCACCTGCCGTGATGGCTCGGTATAGGAATAGACACCAGGAAGACCAAGGGACAACAAGGATTTTGCGTCGGTCTTTGTCAGTTCGCGAGCGAGGTAATGAAACTTTGCACCTGGCTTCGTCAGCGATGCAACAAGTTTTGCTTCCTGCTCTGGGGTGTAGGCGAGGGCAACTGCAAGAGCACGCGCTGTCTCAGTTGGGTTTGTCATGTAGCGAGGGTCTGCGTACACGGTGGTACTTGGCACCGACAACGCCAATTCATTTCCCTTACGGTCGAAAATCACACCGCGCGCAGCGCGCACAATGTTGACTCGTGTGCGCTGATCGACACTCACTGCGTAATAGTCGGCCCGCTGAAAGGTCTGCAGCGACACAACGCGACCAATCAACACGACAAGCGCAAAGGTAAACAGCGTCATCAGGATGCGCAGTCGGCGCTTGACTCGCTGATGGGCTTCTGCAGACGAAATCTTGCTCGAGCGCATTGTCCGTGGAACTTCACCCGTGAAGGACATCCGCACGATCGACCACATCGAGGAAAGAATCGATTCGAATGGCGAGACCGTCGGAGCCGGACGGCGTTCGGCAGCTACACGAGTGCGCGTTGGTGTCGTGGCGCGTCGTTCACGTGTGCCAGCAACATCTCTATCGCTGCGCGTTCGCGCGGTCGGACGAGGACGAGCATTCGACGACTGACGCGAGCGTGATGTCGAGCTCGAACCTGAACGAGATGACGGCCCAGTTGAAGCAGAACGTGAGGATGCAGAACCGTGCGACCTGCTGCCGCGATGGGAACCCTGTGCGCTACTCATGGCCCACCTACGGCCGTGGCCTTCATGCGGCCGAACTCATCCAAAGGAGATTCTGCGTGCGCAATCACATCAGAGTCGACCTTGCCGACAGTTGCGGCCACTTCTGCTGCAGTTGCTGCCGGGATGTCGATGAGACGAGTTCCGAGACTGGGAACCAAACCAAGAGTGCGCGCCTGGCCAATCAACAACTCCGGTGACTGCATGTTCGCGCGTCGAGCACGAAGGGTCTCAAAGTGCTCTCTCGCACGCGAGATGTCGTAGTTCAATTTGTCGAGACGCATTTCCTGTTGTGCCATGTGGGCACGCAGCGACACAACCGCGAACATCAACAGAACGACAATGACAACAACGGTCATGATCTTGACGTACCAGCGATCTGGCTTTGGTACGACAGTAAGCCGTGGGCGCGATGATTCATTCTCGCGAGGTGAGATGATTGCTGGCAGACGGAACGCAACAGCCATTACTGCCCACTTCCCGCGGTCGCTATTTTTTCAACAACCCTCAAACGGGCCGATGAAGCACGCGGATTGCGGAGAAGTTCTGTGCGGCTTGCATCTCGAGGTGCACGAATTCGAATCACCGAACGCACTGCCCCGCATCCGCACGGCAAATTCGGGGGACACGAGCAATCGCCTGTTTCTGCAGACCTCATGACCGACTTAACAATGCGATCCTCGCCGGAGTGATACGAAAGAACTGCAAGGCGGGCACCAGGAGCGAGCAATGCAATGGCATCGCGCAGTGCGCCAGGAAGAATGTCGAGCTCGGCATTGACTTCAATGCGAATTGCCTGAAATGTGCGCTTGGCCGGATGGCCACCGCGACGACGAGCAGGTGCCGGAATTGCAGAACTCACCACATCAGACAAATACACGGTGGTGCGAATTGGTCGCGCAGCAACAATGGCCTTGGCAATGCGATACGCGTGGCGCTCATCTGCATTCTTGCGCAGCATCGCTGCCAACGCATCAAGTTCATAGGTGTTCACCACGTCATCGGCGCTGAAATCCTGCGAGCGATCCATTCTCATGTCGAGCGGTGCGTCGAACCTGTAGGAAAAACCACGTTCTGCAACATCGAACTGTGGCGAAGAAACTCCGAGGTCGAATAAGGCACCTGCGAACGAGGCGATTCCCTCGTCGGCAGCCACCTGAGCCACCGAGTCAAAGCGGGCGCGTCGGAGGGCAACGCGTCCACCGTGACCGGCGGCTTCAAGAACTTTTTGTGCCGATGCCAATGCGACATCGTCCTGATCGATTCCAAGAAGTGAGACGTCGGGGTGATCGGACAGAATCACCACGCTGTGTCCGGCACCACCAAGAGTGGCATCGAGAAAAACACCACTATTCATGCCCGAAAAGACATCGCGGATTTCCGACAGCATCACGGAATCGTGGACAAATTCAGAAGTCATTGCAGCACCAACGTGCGAACGCGCGGTCTCTGGCAGCCCCTCGGAGGACAAATACAGCCCGGATGTATCCCCGGGTACTGCGCGATGGAAGCGGGCGGAGTTGGAGCTACACACCGTGCCATCCGAGGAACTGCCAGAGACCGCGAGCCGCTGACAGAGTGAAAGAAAGAAAGGAGCATTGGCGATCACGCGTCCGCTCCAGCAATTTGTTCGGTTCCCGCACTGATATTGCGGTCATGCCGCTCCGGGTCCCAAATCTCAACGCGATCAAATGAGCCAGCCACGACAACTCGTGAACCAAGGCTGATGCCTGCGTATTCGCGCAACTTCTCATCAAGGTTGACGCGACCCTGGGCATCAATCGTGACTTCGAGGGTGTTCGCGGCAAGGGCACGCTGTTGATTGCGGTCCATCTCGCCGGTGCGAACTTTTTCGAGCATTTCTTCGGCGACCCGCTCGAATGCTTCGGCGGTCAGTACATCGATGCACTTGTCGCGACCAAAGGCCAAATAGCAACGGGGCTCAAGACGGGGGCGAAAGGCAGCAGGCAGAGCAAGACGACCCTTGGGGTCGAGCTGTCGCTCATGCACTCCTACAAACACGGCCTCCACCTCTCTGGGAGGCCTCCGCCTATCCCACGAGAGATAATACCCCACTATTCCCCAC
>JBEAXB010000078.1:0-5281 GCA_041160045.1 Actinomycetota bacterium | reverse complement strand
TGTCTGCCGAATTCACAATCAAGGGTCGATACGCCTACGGCTTCATGACATCAGAGCGCGGCACGCACCGTCTGGTTCGTATCAGCCCCTTCGATAACCAGGGGCGTCGTCAAACAAGCTTCGCAAGCGTGCAAGTGTGGCCAATGCTCGATGCACCAGACATCGAAGTCAACGAGTCAGAGATTCGCATGGAAGTGTTCCGTGCGTCTGGTGCCGGCGGTCAGCACATCAACAAGACAAGCCAGGAAGAGCGCAGCCAATTGCAGAACCGGGAAAAAGCGATGACGCGACTCAAGGCGATGATTGTTGCCAAGATCGAAGAAGAACATCAGGCCGAAAAGGATCGCATTGCGGGCAAGCCAGCCCAGGTGGGCTGGGGCAGCCAGATCCGCTCGTACGTCCTGCAGCCATACCAAATGGTCAAGGACATTCGCACCGAGGTCGAGTCAGGCAACGTGGCTGGCGTCCTCGACGGTGATCTTGATCCGTTCATGGAAGGTTTCCTGCGCTGGCGAAGAAGCCAGTCAGAGTAAGCCCCGTAAGGCTTTGAGGAGCGCCCACCGGTGGGCGAGCCCCATTGCTAGGTTGTAATCCTTCATGATTCGTCTCGAAAATGTCTCCAAGTTGTACGGCACCGACCAGCCCGCCGTCCGTGATGCCACTTTCGACGTCCCAAAGGGTGAGTTCGTCTTCTTGGTCGGACCATCTGGCTCGGGCAAGTCCACTCTTCTTCGACTCATCAACCGCCAGGAACGCCCCGAGCGAGGCAACGTGTGGGTGGCTGGTCGCAACATCAACGAAATGGCCAACAGCCAGATTCCGTATCTTCGTCGCACGATGGGCAACGTGTTTCAGGATTACAAGTTGCTTCCGAACAAGACAGTGTTTGAAAACGTGGCGTTCGCTCTTGAAGTGATCGGGAAGCCAAAGCACATCATCGCCCAGCAGGTGCCACAGGTTCTTGATCTTGTCGGTCTCGCCGGCAAGGAAGACCGTTTCCCTCATCAACTCTCTGGTGGAGAGCAGCAGCGAGTCTCCATCGCTCGGGCATTCGTCAATCGTCCACTGATTCTGCTTGCCGACGAACCAACCGGAAACCTCGACCCTGCAACAGGCGAAGGGATCATGGCGCTCCTCGATGCCATCAACCGCACCGGGACCACCATTGTCATGGCCACTCACGACCATCGCGTGGTGAACGCCATGCGTCGCCGCGTCATCCAGTTAGATCGCGGCGTCATTGTCCGCGACCAAGAACGAGGGGTCTACGAATGATTCAGCGTGTTTCCTATGCATTGCGCGAAACCATCGCCAGTTTCCGCCGCAACATGACACTGTCCGCTGCAGCAGTGATTACATCTGCAGTGTCGTTGTTATTAGTGGGTGCAACCTTCCTCATGCAGCGCGCCTTCGACAATCTGCTTGTGCAGTGGCGCGGCGATGTCGGCATGATCGTGTTTGTACGTCCCGACGTGACCCCCGAAGCACTTGCATTCATCGAACAGAACCTGAAGTCGCAGCCAAATGTCATCGACGTGCAAAAGATTTCGTATCTGGACAAAGCGCAGAGTTACGAAGAAGCCAAGCGTGTTTTTGCTGGCGACGACACCACGCTCAGTTTGCTGTCCATCGACTCGATTCCATCGCAATTCAAAGTGGTTCCCAAAACAACCGATCCTGAACTCGTTCGTAGTTTGGCAGGGCAATACAGATCCCTTCCCGGAGTTGCCGGAGTGTCGCTTGCCGAGGATGAGTTCGATGTGATCTCCACCTTGTCGAGCTTTGTTCGTGTTGTCACCATCGCCATGTCTCTCGTGCTGTTGTCAGTCGCCGTCATCCTTATTTGGAACACGATTCGCACGGCAATTTTCGCCCGACGACGAGAAATCGAAGTGATGAAACTCGTCGGCGCAACCGACTGGTTCATCCGTGTCCCGTTTATTCTCGAAGGACTGATTCAGGGTCTCCTTGGCGCTCTGGTGTCGTGTGGCGGCCTCTGGGTGCTCAACAGCGCATGGACAAGCGGCGTTGCCGGGTTCAAGGCTGGCACTGGGGTCAGCGCCCTCGTGGTTCCAGATTCATATCTGAACGGCGTCATGATCGCCCTGCTTGTCATTGGCGCAACCGCTGGTGGCGTCGGCTCGGGCGTTGCGTCCAGCAAGTTCCTCGACGTCTAGCCAATCCTTGGCCGCGGTGCATGCATCGCTAGGGTCGTGACATGGATTTTCAAGACATTCTCTACGAAGTAAGCGATGGCATCGCAACCATCACATTGAATCGCCCCGACAAGATGAATGCGTTCACTGGTCGCATGATGCACGAGATCATCGCAGCACTCGACATCACCGATACCGACGACAACGTCAAGGTGGTTATCTTCACCGGAGCCGGCCGTGCATTTTGTGCCGGAGCAGATCTGTCGTCTGGCGGCGACACATTCGCCAAGGGCGGAAGCGACGTGCAAACGAAGCAGGGTGTTCCTCGTGATGGCGGCGGACTTGTTTCCCTACGCATCTTCAACAGTCTGAAGCCAGTCATTGGTGTGATCAACGGCGCAGCAGTTGGTGTGGGTGTCACGATGACATTGCCGATGGACTTTCGTCTTGCGAGCGACAATGCAAAATTCGGTTTCGTCTTCGCAAAGCGTGGCATTGTTCCTGAAGCATGTTCCTCATATTTCCTTCCGCGCCTTGTCGGAATTTCCCAAGCAACCGAGTGGGTGTACACGGGTCGTGTATTTCCCGCATCCGAGGCACTTGCCGGAGGCCTTGTGCGCAGTGTGCACGCACCAGAAGACCTGATGGGAGTTGCCCGTGGTATCGCGCGCGAGATTGCAGACAACACGGCGCCGGTTTCGGTGGCCATGTCACGTCGCATGTTGTGGCAGATGCTTGGTGCATCCCACCCAATGGAAGCGCATCGCGCAGATTCGCGCGGTATCCAAGAGCGTGGACGTAGTGCAGATTCGAAAGAGGGCGTTGTGAGTTTCCTCGAGAAGCGCGACGCTGTGTATCCGGACAAGGTGAGCCAAGGGCTTCCCAATATCTTTCCGAATTGGGAAGAGCCAGAGTTCTTCTAGAAAATGTCGAACCAACCTGAAGAGCGCTCGGTCTACGACATCGTTGGCGAGAAGTTCTTTGTCGACCTTGTTGATGCTTTCTATGACGGGGTCGAAACCGACCCGATTCTGATTCCGCTGTATCCGGAAGGAACAGAAACATCGGGTGCTCGTCATCGACTTGCATTGTTTCTTGCGCAGTATTGGGGTGGTCCCGACACATACATGGAAGAGCGTGGTCATCCTCGACTTCGTATGCGTCACGCGCCGTATGTGATTGCCGACCGTGAGCGCGACCACTGGTTGATGCACATGGCAACAGCCATCGAAAACACGATTATCGATGTCAACGAAGCAGATCGCGAACATGTGACGATGGAGTTGGCCAATTACATGGTCAATGCCGCCGAACACATGCGCAATGTGTAGCGACTAATCAGTTTCGGTCAGAGTCGGGGCCAAGTGCATGCATTGCAATTGCAGCGGCAGCCCCCACGTTTAGCGAATCAATTCCAGCGTGCATCGGAATGCGCACCATGTGGGTGGCGGCGCCCATCGTGTCTTCATTGAGTCCGTCACGTTCGCTGCCAAGCAGGAGGGCCATTTTCTGGTCCTGTGAATGCGGGACCTGAGAGATATTGGTTGCATCAGCATCGGGGGTCAGTGCAAACGATGTGAACCGATGCTTGGTCAGCAATTCAGCCAAGTTATCCGTAGGTGTGAGACGGGCAAAGGGGAGCGAGAGTCCAGACCCCATGGATACCCGCAAGGCACGGCGGGCAAGAGGGTCTGCACTGCCAGGAGCCAGGATGATGGCATCCCATCCGAGAGCGGCGGCACTGCGCACAATGGCGCCGAGGTTCGTGGGGTTGTCGATGTCTTCGGCAAGCACAACACGTTGCGCCGACGCAAGAACATCATGAACTGCGCGCAATGCTGGACGTCGAAATAGTCCGGTGGCACGAAGGGGAACCCCGAGACCTGTCACTTCGCCACGTAATACTTCCGGCGCAATGAACACCTGCACTGCATCGGAAACGCGGGTGGCAAGTTCGATTCCTGTCGGCTCGTCGCACAACAATGCAATTGCCTCGTACTGAAGTTCGATGGCACGTTCGACAACAAGGTCGCCTTCTGCAACAAACATGCCGGCTCCGACAGCATCGAGGCGATCAAGTTTGCTTGCCAACTGGCGGTCACGCCATCGAAACGGGTCGAGGCGCGCGTCGTTCGGGTCGTTGACCTCGATGATCATGCGACAGGGATCAGTAGTACCAAGGGAAAGGAGACCAGTCAGGGTCACGCTTTTCCAGGAATGATTCGCGACCTTCTGCTGCTTCGTCAGTTCCGTATGCAAGGCGTGTTGCTTCGCCTGCAAACACCTGCTGGCCAACGAGGCCATCGTCCACGAGGTTGAAAGCGAACTTCAACATGCGCTGTGCTGTTGGGCTCTTGCCGTTGATCTCGGCTCCCCACTGGAGCGCAACCTTTTCAAGGTCTGCATGGGGGACAACTTCGTTGACTGCACCCATTGCCTTCATCTCATCTGCGGAGTATTCACGTCCGAGGAAGAAAATCTCGCGGGCGAACTTTTGCCCCACCATTTTTGCAAGGTATGCAGAACCGTAGCCACCATCGAACGATGCAACGTCGGCATCTGTCTGTTTGAACTTTGCGTGTTCTTTGCTTGCAATCGTGAGATCTGCAACAACATGAAGACTGTGTCCACCACCAGCAGCCCAACCTGGAACAACTGCAATCACAACTTTGGGCATGAAACGAATCAGTCGTTGTACTTCAAGAATGTGCAAGCGTCCGGAACGTCCGCGATCCACCGTGTCTTCTGTTTCGCCTTCTGCGTACTTGTAGCCATCCTTGCCGCGGATGCGCTGATCGCCTCCGCTGCAAAATGCCCAGCCACCATCCTTGGGCGACGGACCATTTCCGGTGAGCAAGACGCATCCGACATCGGTGGTCATGCGTGCATGATCGAGAGCGGTGTACAGCTCGTCGACGGTGTGCGGACGAAATGCGTTACGCACTTCTGGCCGGTTGAACGCGATACGCACGGTTCCTTGGTCGACGGCCCGGTGGTAGGTGATGTCGGTGAAGTTGAAACCGGGCACATCGCGCCAGGCATTGGGGTCGAAAATCGGTGAGATGGTCACCTGTTCATTGTTTCACGCTCACCCCCGTATCGTGGAAACCCATGGCAGCCTGGAA
>JBEAXB010000284.1:0-2795 GCA_041160045.1 Actinomycetota bacterium | reverse complement strand
ACCAGGGCCAGGGGCTGTGCCGGTGCACACCGAACAACGGCCGCAGGGTGCAGGCGATGGGTCGTCGAGTGTTACTTGCAGAAGTTCCATCAGGCAGTTGTTGCCACGCGCGTACCGACGCATGATGTCTGCTTCTTCGCTGCGAACGCGTCGCAATGTGTCCCACTTGTGTGTGTCGTGCACGTATGGAGTGTTAGTGGTGGCCCACTTCGAGCCATCCTTTGTCACCACATCGTCCACGGCGAGAATCTTGAGGAGCGTGTCCAATCGACCGCGACGGATACCAGTAGCGGAATCAAGTTCGATCACCGATGCTGGGCCATTCGCGTTCAGGGCGTTCAGAACTTTTGTGATGTCAGCCGGATCTGGGATCGAAGCAGTGGCAAAGAATTCCCAGATGCGTTCATCAGCTTCAGACGAGAGAAGCACAGCGATTGCATGATCGAGACCTCGACCAGCACGACCCACCTGCTGGTAGTACGCAACAGGGGTGGAGGGAGAACCGACATGGAGACAAAACCCCAGGTCTGGCTTGTCGTATCCCATGCCAAGAGCTGAAGTGGCAACAACTGCTTTGACGTCGTTACGGCGAAGACGTTCTTCAATGTCAGCGCGTGAGTCGGTGTCGAGTTGACCGGTGTATGCAACTGCGTCGTAGCCGCATGATTGCAGGAAGCCAGAGAGGCGATCTGCTTCGGCAACGGTGAGCACATAGATGATTCCGGAACCGGGAAGATCTGCGAGTGCATGTGCCACCCAGGCGTAACGCTGCAGTGGTGAGAGGTTTGGAACAACAGACAGTTCCAATGATGTGCGTGCGAGGGTTCCACGAAACACCACAGTGCTGGCGCCGAGTTGAGCATCGACATCGTCGGCAACACGTTTGTTGGCAGTGGCGGTGGTGGCAAGCACTGATGCGGTGGGCGTGGAAAGCAAGGCACGGGCGAGTCGTTGGTAATCGGGGCGGAAGTCGAAGCCCCAGTCACTGATGCAATGTGCTTCGTCGATCACGACAAGGCCGACACGGGACATGAGTTCATCGAGCCGGGCGGCAAACTTCGGGTTGCCCAAGCGCTCTGGCGAGACAAGCAGAACATCGAGTTCATTTCTGTCGAGCGAGGCAAAGATCGGATCCCATTCGTCGATGTTTGCGCTGTTGATCGTGGCTGCATTCAGGCCAGCTGTTGTTGCGGCAACAACCTGGTTGCGCATGAGTGCGAGCAGTGGCGATACCACGAGGGTGGGGCCAGCTCCAGTTGCGCGCAATGCAGATGTTGCTGCCCAATAGACCGCCGATTTTCCCCAGCCAGTTGCTTGCACGACAAGCACTCGCGCAGAGGGCTGAATGATTGCGTGCACTGCATCTACTTGGTCGCCGCGAGGTGTTGCACCTACGCCTGCGAGTTTTTCGAGAACTTGAGTGAGGTGGGTGATCGCCGCTTCGCGATTGCGAGTGTCGGTCACAGGTTTTCTTTAAGCAAAAGAGTGCGCAGGAACGACATGGCGGTGATCACGCTGAATTGGCGCATCTGGTCGCGTTGGCCTGGCAACTGCGCGATGTTCGAAAAGGTTCGGCCATCGGGGAAAACAACACCGATGCACAAGGTGCCGACAGGCTGACCATCTTGTTCGTCGGGGCCGGCAACACCTGTGAGAGCAAGAGCGACGCTTGACTTGAGAACTCGTTGTGCGCCTTGTGCCATCTGGATGGCAGCGCGTTCAGAGACAACGGGGCCATTGTCGAATGTGCGCGAGGAACCGGGAATAGCAGTGATGCGCCCACCGACAAGACCACCGGTGACGGACTCAGCAATGCCCAGTGTCCAACCGCGTTGTTCGAGAAGATTGAGAACAACAGATTCCATGGTGTCGGTGTTGACGCCGAAGACAAGGTCGCCGACAATGTCACGCACTTTGTGTTCCCATACCGATAGCAAGGCATCGGCATCTTGTTGGGTGTTCGACTTTGCGGTGAGACGCACCTTGATGCCTTCCCAACCGCTCGCAAGGAATGCAAGTGTCGGGTTGCCCACTGTTTCGAGTTCAGTGATGATCGGGTCGAGTTTTTCATTCAGCGATGATTCGCTGTCGCCCCACGTGCGCAGGACCCGGCTCGAGATGACTGAGGCTTCCCCACTGCGTGACAACAGATCGGGCAACACTGCACGGGCCAACATGTCGTGCATTTCGTGGGGTACACCAGGCATTGCATACATCACCTTTTCACCAACGGGACAGATGAGACCAGGGGCTGTGCCACGTGTTTGTTCGATGATGGTGGCACCACGAGGAACCTGCGCCTGGTTCAGGTTGTTGGGAGCCATGTAGCGGTTGCGCTTGGCAAAGAGTTCGGTGATCAACGTTGCGATGTGTTCGTTGTGTTCGAGAGGAACACCCATCACTTCGGCCAGCGCATCGCGTGTCAGGTCATCGTGTGTTGGGCCGAGTCCGCCACAGAGAATTACGGCGTCGGCATCTTGCAGCGCCAAACGAATAGCGGCCACCACGCGAGCGAGGTTGTCCCCCACCTTCAGCTGCAAATGCGATTCGATGCCGACAGCGGCGAGTTGTTCGCCGATGTAGGACGAGTTGGTATCAATAATCTGACCGAGCAATAACTCGGTGCCCACTGCGACGACGTTGCACTTCAAAGTCAGACCGCCGCGACTGGTGGATGCCAGCGCCGTAGTGAATAAAAGGCAGCAACGAGTAGCAGCCCGGCAGCAACCGTGGCAGACGCTGACAAGATATGAAATCCGTAGGCCTTGCGAATGAAACCTGACGAGAGGCCGGCA
>JBEAXB010000283.1:0-2923 GCA_041160045.1 Actinomycetota bacterium | reverse complement strand
CCCCCGCAATCCCAGTTTTCGAAAGTTTTACGATTGCCAGAAAATATGTGGGAAGTTCTGACTTCACTGTTACTCCGCCAACCAGTACGAGTACCGGAATTTTTAGCTTTACTAGTTCAGATATAGCTGTGGCAACAATTAACTCCTCGACTGGTCTGGTACATATCGTTGGGGCAGGAACATCAACGATTACTGCGACCCAAGCTGCTTCATCCACGCACAGTGCAAAATCTGCGATGGCAGTTCTGACGGTTCAAAGCGATGCCGCTCTCAGCGGACTCTCGGAAGCAACCGCTGGAACATCGGCTAGCCAATTGAAGACTTCGTTTGGCTACACCACTGCTGGAAATTATTGGCTGAAACCAACTGGTTATACGGGGCGGGCTCGTCAGGTATGGATTGATTTCAATCGGGGCGGAGAAAGTTATGTTCTCATTGGCAAGGGACGCCAAAGCAACGCCGCTAGTGGTGGTTGGTTTGGGACTGACAGTGAACTAGCCACTGATGGTTTGTTGCAAGAAAATGCCTCTGCCGCGGGAATCTCAAAACTGAGTGCAGAATTCGTCAACTTTCTGATGAATGGAACTGCAGATGGCTGGACGAACAGCGATGCAGCGAATTACTTGGTGGCCAACCGAATCGCGACAGCAACCGACGGGTACGAAGGAATAGGCGACAGTTTCAAACTCAAAGTGACATCCTCCACTCGATTTGCATGGGTCAATCAGTTCGGCTCTGCAGGCGGATACCCAAGCGGTTCAGGTGAAATCGCTCGTTACTCAACGCAATGGATGACAGGAACAAGTGACGGAACGGTCACTGGTGGACTGGGAGACAATGGTTTCGGTTGCAACTGCACTAATCGCTTGTTCACGTGGCAATGGGGCGGGCATGGCTTGTATCACGGTTGGTCGAGTGGCGTGGGCGAAACAAGAGGTTTTGTCGAAAGTAACGAGCAACATGCCATTCAGTTCGTGCAACTGTGGTTGCGTTCGTAAAACCCCGAATAGCTATTTAGTAGGTGTCGCGGGGCGAAGCCTGCGATAGGAAGTGACGCGGTTGACAGTTTCGGCATCGCCAAATTCACCTGATGCGATGAGTGAGTTCAGTTGGGCCGTTACTTCTGGCGCTAACTGCATCTCCGGAACGACGATCCATTTGACTCTGTCTGGGTTGACGAAACGCGACGGAGAGTTCAAGAAGTTCGATTGAATCCACGGGTTCGGGAACGAGTACACAACCTCACGATGAGTGATGTGTGGGATCAATGCATATGTGGCCGAGACAATGTCGTTCGGGCCAACGCGCCGTTGTGCTGCCTTCCACCCGTCGATCCACGAGGTGTTGCTGCCCCAAGAGATGTAATGCCTCTCCTTGCCGATAGGAGAGTTGCCCCAGTTAACCGCAGCAATTGATGAAGCAATCAATACCGCGCTCACGCACAGATATCCGAGATTGCGATTGCGCCGTTGGATGAATGCCACGCCATCGATGGAGGCGACAATGGCGGCCACGATTGGCACTGCTTGATAGTGGTACATCATCGCCCATGTGAAATCGACAGTTGTCAAAATATTGATGAAGTATTGCGGCACTGCCATGATCAGTGTGATGGGTGCAAATATCGCCATGAATGCAAGCGGCGACATGATTTGTCCGGTGTATCCAAGTGCGTTGTTGTCAGAGAGGCGACCATAAAAGCGCGACGGATGGAGAACCGAATTCTTGACAACGTCGAGGGGGGTCTGGCCGAGATTGCCGTAGAGCGCGCCGTAGGAGCTGAAATCTCCGGCAAGTGTTGGTACAAGCCACACCCCACCAACCACGAGGAAATACACGGATGCCGCACCAATGAGCGTGGCTCCGAAGCGCCATTGTCGCTTCCACATCATCAACACGCCGATTCCCATGACGGCAAGTGCAATATCTTCCTTCCACAACACAGCAGCTGTCAGCCAGATGAAAGCAAGCGAAGTTCTCGAGAGACGACCCGTATGTGGCGAGTTGCGAGAGATGGCGTAGTAGTAACCAGTCAGCAGAAATGGAATCGCCATTGTTTCGGGATGAAATGTCTCCCACACGAGATAGATCGTTGTGGGCAACAGCAACCAGGCGATGGCAAATGCAAGTGCGGCGATTCTGCTGTTGAGTCGGTACAGGGCAATCTTGAAGACCGGAATGGCTGCAAGACCGAGCGCAAGAACTTGAAATGTGTTCCATAGGTTCGGCCCACCACCCAGCCAGACAAAAGGCACCAACAGGTAATACATGAACATTGCATGGTGGCCGAAAACAGGGAGGCCACAGACAGTATTGAAGGTCTTTCCGTGTGCGAGCAGCCACAGAGATTGGTCGTGAATACCAAGATCAAAGTCGAAGGTTTGAAAAGAGTTATGGCGTCTGATGATCAATTCGGTGAAAAGAATGATCCAGGCAACGATCACGAGCGTCAAGGCCGTGGTCGTCCAGTGACGATTGCGGAGGTATTGCATCGTCCGGGTCATGGCCTGAGTTCGTACAGAAATTGATACGCGAACAATTGTGGACGTGCCTTCACGAGAACGTGATCGATGATGCCTAACGGCTTCAGAAGGACCGAGAGAAGGGTTCCCGAACCGCCACGGGAAGCGATGTCGAAGGGCAGACCTGTGTAGCCGATGCGCTTCACGTTGTAACCCGCCGCACGTGCGGTGCGTTCGAAACTACGTCGAGTGAAAAATCGTACGTGCGTGTCATCCAGAATTCCACGGCGGTCGTAATCGAATAGACCAAGGGCCGTGCGTATGCGTGGGTACCAATGGCCAAAATTCGGGATACTTGCAATCACAACGCCCCCACGGTTCATCTTGCCATTGAGCTGCTCGAGAATCGCTTGGGGATTGCGAACATGTTCAAGTACATCGGCACAGACAACGATGTCGAT
>JBEAXB010000282.1:0-2781 GCA_041160045.1 Actinomycetota bacterium | reverse complement strand
TTAGTTGACAGTTGGTTCTGAATCCATTGGCGGTGAAAGTTCCACGTGGGGCGCAATGCGGTCAGCGATATCGATGCTCAACGCAAATTGTTGGCCGAGAAGCGTTCGCTTTCCGTCGTTGTGCAGCAAGCCATCCCATCCGAATGAATGGTGATATGCAGCAGCTCCGAGCAACGCGAGCAACCCGACGTCGTTGCGGCGATGTTCAGGCGCGACATAAATTTCGGTGATCAATCCCGTGGATTTCGTCCAAATGACGGTGCCGATTTGGTCCTCGTTGTTCACGGGAAGCATGACAAATTCCATCTCGTCAATCACTGTTCCTCGAGCAAAGTGCTCGGAACTGAAAACAACTATTGCTCGGCGACCATCTCCAAAATGACGTGCAGCATCGACTGCGACATACCAAGCGCTTGGAGCATCCGGCGCGACGGATTCGCTCCCGCTGATGCAGAGACGTCCAGCACCATCAAATGACGTCTGCCAGACCGTCTCGTATTCATGGACAAGGGGGTCATCGTCAACACCCGAAAGCACGTCGTAACGCTCTCCATCCAATTCACGGGGAACGCGATATGCAATGGTTGCTCGGCGGCCGAGTTGGTCCGGTGAGCCGAACCGGACAAAGGCCCGTCCAGTTCGCTTTGAATTGTTCACATTTCAATTATGCACAATATTTTGCGATAACTATCTCGCCGACAACAACGTTGGTGGTTCGCACGCCCGTCTCGAAGGTGGACTTCGGGTCAACTGGTGAATTCCTGTTCGCAGGCTTGCTCTTCGTGGGAATATGTCGTCGCTTTGCGCGGTGAACCCCCTGGTGGCGAATCCCTAGCGAATCGGTAGGGTTTCACCCATGGCTGTGACCGTACGAATCCCCACAACAATGCGCCCGATCTCTGGTGGTGCATCCACCGTTGAAGTCGAAGGCTCCACCTTGCGTGAAGTGCTGGTGGCTCTCAATGAGGCTCACCCCGGATTCAACGACCGCCTGTTCGACGCCACCGGCGATCTGCACAAGTTCGTGAATGTCTTCGTGAGTGACGATGATGTCCGCTACATGGAGGGTCTCGAGACCCCCGTGAAGGCTGGCGACACGATTTCCATCATTCCCGCCGTCGCTGGCGGCTTCTAAGCCCTTCTTTTTGGCCCTCTCTCGGGCCATTGGCATACCCCATATGGGCCATCGGCCTTTTTGAGCCTGTTTCGGCCTGGCCCGAGGTGGTGCCGTTAGCAGTCTCGACGGTAGAGTGCTAGACGTCTGTTCGCCACTTGCGAACATCCCCAACACAGACACATTGTCCTAAATACGGAGGAAATCCCATGGCAAAGCTCATTGCATTTGATGAAGAGGCTCGTCGCGGTCTCGAAGCCGGAATGAACAAGTTGGCTGACGCCGTTCGCGTCACGCTCGGACCAAAGGGTCGCAACGTTGTTCTTTCCAAGCAGTGGGGCGCACCCACCATCACGAATGACGGTGTTTCCATCGCCAAGGAAATCGAACTCGAAGATCCGTACGAGCGCATTGGCGCCGAACTGGTCAAGGAAGTTGCAAAGAAGACCGACGATGTTGCTGGTGACGGCACCACAACAGCAACGGTTCTTGCATGGACCATGGTGCGCGAAGGATTGCGCAACGTGGCAGCCGGCGCAAACCCGATGTCACTGAAGAAGGGCATCGAAGCAGCAACCGCAGCAGCCATCGAAAGCATTCGTGAACTTGCCAAGGTTGTCGACTCGAAAGAGCAGATCGCACAAGTTGCTTCCATCTCATCGGCTGATCCTGAAATTGGTCGCATGATTTCCGAAGCCATCGACAAGGTCGGCAAAGACGGTGTTATCACCGTTGAAGAAAGCCAGACCTTCGGAATGGAAATGGACCTTGTAGAAGGAATGCGCTTCGACAAGGGCTACATCTCGCCATACTTCGTCACCGACACAGATCGCATGGAAGCATCACTCGACGATGCATACGTGCTTCTTGTTTCCAGCAAGATCACCAACGTGCGCGACATGCTTCCCATCCTTGAAAAAGTGATGCAGAGCGGCAAGGCACTTGTCATCATCGCTGAAGACATCGAAGGCGAAGCACTTGCAACACTGGTTGTCAACAAGATTCGCGGAACATTCAAGAGCGTTGCAGTCAAGGCTCCTGGCTTTGGCGATCGCCGTAAGGCAATGCTGCAAGACATCGCAATCCTCACTGGTGGCCAGGTCATCAGCGAAGAAGTTGGTCTCAAGCTTGAAAACGTGACGCTCGATCTTTTGGGTCGCGCAAAGAAGATTGTCATCACAAAAGATGAAACAACAATCATCGAAGGTGCCGGTCCTGAGGACGACATCAAGGGTCGCATCAGCCAGATCAAAGCCGAAATCGAAAACACCGATTCGGATTACGACCGCGAGAAGCTTCAAGAGCGTCTTGCCAAGTTGTCCGGTGGCGTTGCAGTTCTCAAGGTTGGCGCAGCCACCGAAGTAGAACTCAAAGAAAAGAAGCATCGCATCGAAGATGCCGTCAGCACCACAAAAGCTGCCATCGAAGAGGGCGTTGTTCCTGGCGGTGGAGTCGCATTGTTGCGCGCACAGGCTGCCGTTATCGCTGCTGCTGAAAAGCTCACAGGCGACGAAGCAACTGGTGCTCGCATGGTTGCAAAATCCCTCGAAGGCCCACTCAAGCAGATCGCAGAAAATGCTGGTCTTGAAGGTGGCGTTGTTGTGGAGCGTGTGAAGAACTTGAAGGGCAACGAAGGCCTCAATGCCGCCACTGGCGAATATGTCGAC
>JBEAXB010000281.1:0-2818 GCA_041160045.1 Actinomycetota bacterium | reverse complement strand
TGTGGGTTTGTATTCCACCACGCCGTTGAGTGCAAGATTCGGAAGACGCTGAGAGAGCACAACGAAGGACTCCTGCAGTTCCGCACGCGCGAGTGAGGCGCCGAGGCAATAGTGAATGCCCGCCCCAAGAGAGAGATGCGGTTGCCCCACTGGCTCTCTGGTGATGTCGAAAGTTTCGGGTTGCGGAAAGACCGATGAGTCGTAATTTCCGGTGCTCATCGAGGTGGACATGAAGGTTCCTTTTGGAAACAAGACTCCGTTGTATTCGATGTCTTCGGAGGCAAAACGGATAGTGCCGCTGACCGCGCCGGAAAACCGCATGACTTCTTCCACTGCTCGTTGTGCAAGATCAGGGTTATTGCGCAGGATTTCCCACTGATCGGGATGTTCTGCAAACAGAGCGAGTGCAAGGCCCAACTGGTTACGGGTTGTGTCCGTGCCGCCGACAATCACTGCTTCCACCATCATCACAAGCTCGTCGGTGCTCAGCTTGTCGCCGGATTCTTCTGCTGCGATGAGGTCCGTAATGAGATCGTCGGCTGGCTTGTTACGACGCTCCGCGATGAGGCCTTTTGTGTACTCCTCGAGCTCCTGTTGAGCAGCGACAATGATTGGCATGTCCTCAGCAAGGTTTCCGCTGAAAATCCGTAACACGTCAGATGCGAGACGACTGAACAATTTCCAGTCCTCTTTGGGTGCGCCGAGAAGTTCGCAAATGATGGGAATCGGATACGGCTCACAGATGTCGCGTACAACTTCGGCGTTGCCGGTTGAGGCGAACGGATCGACCAGTGAGTTCACGACATCGCGCATGAATGGGCGCAAGCGGTCTGCACTGCGCGGCGAAAAGGCCGGTGCAACAAGTCGGCGAAGTCTTACGTGGACTTCACCTTCTGCGTTCAGGATGGAAACACGACGACGCCCGAGAAACGCATCGTCTGAGATGCCTTGCATTTGGGCGACAAGACCCGTTGCAGAATGCCAGCGTTTGTCGCGCAGGATTCCCATGACGGACTCGTAGGTGAGAACTGTGTAGCCAATCTCGTTGCGCGCAAGCCAGCTGTCCTTCGCGGTGTCGCGCAGCAGTGCATGGCGGTCCGATCTGCTCTGGTCCATGAGGACAGGGATAACCGGGAGGGAGAGGTCGCTAACGGGAGAAGCCATGGTGCAAACCTATGTCACTGTGCCGACTTTGAGCCAGTCACAGGCCACCGCAGTCATCGCCTACAAGCGCACCATGTGACAATCTTGGTTCATGAAGAGCATCAAGAATTTCGTCAATGGTCAATACGTCGACTCCATTGATGGGGCAACGGCACCCGTCATCAATCCATCGACTGGGCAGGCCTATGCAACGGCTCCACTCAGTGGTGCGGCTGATGTCGATGCCGCGATGAACGCAGCTGCGGCCGCATTCAGAACGTGGGGACAAACCACTCCGTCAGAGCGGTCGCTTGCGCTGTACAAGATCGCAGATGCAATTGAAGCCCGAGCCGATGAAATCGTGGCAGCAGAAGTGGAGAACACCGGCAAGCCGATTGCGCTCACCATGAGTGAAGAGATTCCGCCGATGGTTGACCAGATTCGTTTCTTTGCAGGCTCTGCCCGAATGTTGGAAGGAAAAGCTTCGGCCGAATACATGGCGAACATGACCTCGATTATTCGACGCGAACCAATCGGAGTATGTGCCCAGGTGGCTCCTTGGAATTACCCGATGATGATGGCGGCGTGGAAATTTGCTCCAGCAATCGCTGCAGGAAACACCGTTGTCCTGAAACCATCAGACACCACTCCACATTCAACGAGATTTGTGGTGATCGCGATACGGGGCGCGCAATGGTCACTCATGGCATTCCATCGATGGTGTCTGTCACAGGGTCGGTGCGCGCTGGTATTGAAGTAGCAGAAGCCGCCGCTCAAAGCCTGAAGCGGGTTCATCTCGAACTCGGCGGTAAAGCCCCTGTCATCGTCTTTGATGATGCAGATATCGAAGCTGCTGCAGCCGGAATCGCAGCAGCAGGCTTCTTCAATGCGGGACAAGATTGCACGGCGGCAACTCGCGTCATCTGTGGGCCAAAGATTTATGCCGAATTCGTTGCGGCCTTGGCCGAGCAGGCCAACGCAATTCACACTGGTCCTCCGTCTGATGTCGATGCTGCATACGGACCACTGAACAACCAGAACCAATTGCAACGGGTGGCCGGATTTGTTGCTCGCACTCCTCGACATGCGCGCATCGTGACGGGAGGAAGACAACAGGGGACGGAGGGATACTTCTTTGAACCAACGGTGATCGCAGACCTGCAGCAAGATGACGAAATGATTCAGAACGAGATTTTTGGCCCGGTCATCACGGTGCAGCGCTTCGCCGACGAAGACGAAGCACTGCGTTGGGCGAACGGCGTCGAACAAGGGCTGGCATCATCGGTGTGGACCCGTGATTTTGGTCGGGCCATGCGCATGGCAAAGCATCTCGAATTCGGATGTGTCTGGATTAACACCCATATCCCTCTCGTGGCCGAGATGCCTCACGGTGGTTACAAGAAATCGGGTTATGGGAAAGATCTGAGTGCCTATGCTCTCGACGATTACACCCGCATCAAGCACGTGATGGCCAATATTCAGAGTTAACGGGCGGGATATCCAGAGTGAACAAGTGGCATATCTCGAGAGATTGCCGGTGTGGTGGCTCGTGGTGCCTATGATTTACAAAGGAAAAACCGGCGGGAGGCTCCGTGGCAAATGATCGGGGTTCGGTAGAACTCGTCAATGTAACGAAGAAGTTTGGCGACATGGTCGCTGTTGACTCGTTGAACCT
>JBEAXB010000077.1:0-5563 GCA_041160045.1 Actinomycetota bacterium | reverse complement strand
GGTGTTTCCTCCTCGGTCACTTCGTTTTCCAAGGTGTCAATTTCAATATTCATAAATTCCTAGATGATGAAGACAAGCGAGAGTCCGACGGCATTAAAGGCCATATGCGTGACAACAGACAGACCCAGTCTGTCAGTACTTTGTCGTGCCCACCCCAGCACCAAGGCAAATGAGAGCAGGCCGGGAAATTCAATTGGCTGAAAATGAATCGCAGCAAACAGCACGGCTGTGAACCAGAGCCCTGCCCGCGGACCCCATGTGGCCACGAGGCCTGGCTGCAGCACACCGCGGTACACAATTTCTTCGATAATCGGCGCTCCGATGACGACAACGAAGATAAGTACAAAAATCCACACTCCGTTTGCATTGTCCGCAAGATGCATTGTCCGCAAGATCGGACGCCCGTTTGGATACTTCGTCGTATGAGAACGAATCGGGGAACATCTTCGACAATGGCCAGGTCACGACGTTCACCAAAATCAATTGGCTGGCGATCCCGAGTGGGATACCAACGAGCACATCGCGCGGGCGAAATGGAGCCTTCACGGTTGACCAAATTTTCCCGACAGGTACCCGCAAATGGCGGCTCGTGAGTGCGACCCACATCGACCACATTGCGAGGGCGCTCAACGCAATCAGCCATGTCGGCAAATTGGCACCAGATTCGTATTGGCTACCAAAGACCGAAACGACTGCGATTGAGGCAATGTTGGCAAGAACAAAGGCTCCCAGCCAGTAGGTCAGCACTTCTCGAGCGTGCGCCGGTGGTGGCACTTCTGGCTCCACGATGACTACCCGGCGAGGCGGCCAGGGTTGTACACGTGTACGCGCTGGCGACGATCTTCGAGATGCCAACCAGAAGGAGCCGTGAGGCGATTGGCGTGCTGGTCGCACAAATCATAGGAATGAGGGTCGCGCTCACGACTGAGATCATCGAGCCAGACTGACGAACGGGCGTACTGGTAGGTCAGAGTGACCTTTGCAGCATGAACGCAGCCCTGTCGTGTGCATTGTCTGGCCATGTGCAAACGGTAGTCACAAGTGACACCAATTTCGGCGATGCCGCAGAGACACAGGGGCGCCCCGCCCGTAGCATGAACAAATGAGCGATATGCCGCCGCCGCCCCCACCATCACGACCTCCATCGTCACGTAACCCCATCAAGGGTCTGCGCGACGGCAAGGTAGGCCCAGACGGAAAGCCAACAATGCCCAAATGGGCAATCTGGGCCATTGTGGCCGCAGTGCTTGTGCTGGCGTTCGGAAGCCAACTCTTCTCCCAGCCTGTTGGCGACAAACTCAGCTACACAGAGTTTCTTGTGCAGGTGCGCAACGGCGACGTCAAGAGCGTCACCATCAACAACGCCACAAACATCATCTCGGGCACCCTCGACAACGGCACCAAGTTCAGCACCACCGGAGCTGTTGCACTGAGCGACGCCGACGAAACACTGCTCAAGCAGATGGGCGTCGACTACGACTTCAAGACACCTCAGCCAAACTGGGTCACCAGCTTGCTCCCAATCATCCTTCCGTTCGCATTTGTCATTGCTTTCTTCGTCTGGATGCAACGTCGCGCGATGGGTCAGGCCGGCAGCATCATGTCTGTTGGTCGCAGCAAGGCCAAGCAATACCAAGCCGATAAACCATCGACCACATTTGCCGATGTCGCCGGATACGACGGCGTGAAACTTGAAATCAAAGAAGTTGTCGACTTCCTGCGTATGCCGGAGCGCTTCAAAGAAATTGGCGCTCGCGTACCAAAGGGCATCCTGCTCGTTGGCCCTCCCGGCACAGGTAAGACCTTGTTTGCACGCGCCGTTGCTGGCGAAGCGGGCGTCGGATTTCTCTCCGTCACTGGTTCTGACTTCATGGAAATGTTCGTTGGCGTTGGTGCAAGCCGTGTGCGCGACCTTTTCCAGCAAGCTCGCAAACTCGGCAAAGCAATCATCTTCATCGACGAAATCGACTCAATCGGCCGCAAGCGTGGCGCAGGTCTCGGTGGCGGTCATGACGAGCGCGAACAGACCCTCAACCAACTGCTCGCTGAGATGGATGGTTTTGAAGCAACCGAAGGAATTGTCATCCTTGCTGCAACAAACCGTCCCGACATTCTCGACAATGCACTGTTGCGTCCAGGTCGCTTCGACCGACAGATCATTGTTCCTCTTCCCGAATTCGAAGAACGTCTTGCCATCTTGAAGGTGCACTCCCGTGACAAGCGCATGGGACCAGACGTCGATCTCGACACCATGGCTCGTGCTACTCCTGGCATGAGCGGTGCCGACCTTGCAAACCTCGTCAACGAAGCAGCACTATTTGCTGTTCGTCGCGGGGCAACACAGATCGAGCGCATCGACTTCGAAAATGCCCGTGATCGCGTTGTGCTTGGTGCACGTCGTGAAAGCCTGGTGCTCACACCAGACGAAAAGCGTGCAACCGCGTACCACGAAGGTGGACATGCAGTGCTCGCCACTGTTCTCCCCCATTCAGACCCACTGCACAAGGTCACCATCCTTCCCCGCGGAATGGCACTCGGAGTTACCTGGACACTGCCTGAAGAGCGTCACACATACTCACGCGAGTATTTCGAAGACCTCATCTGCAAAGCAATGGGTGGCCGTGTTGCCGAAAAAATCATCTTTGGCCAACTCAACAGTGGCGCAGCAAACGACCTCGAACAAGCAACCGGAATCGCGCGCCGCATGGTGCGCGAGTGGGGCATGTCAGATCGTGTTGGTCCAATGGCATGGAGCGGACAGCAACAGGTATTCCTTGGCGAAGACCTCATGACAAGTGGCCGCGAATTCAGCGACTCGACAGCACAGTTGCTCGATGAAGAAGTATCACGCATTCTTCTTGAGCAAGAGACCCGCGCGCACGAGGTACTCACTCGTCACCGTCGCGGACTCGAACTAGTTGCAGAGAAATTGCTCATCGATGAAACAATCGATGGACCAACTGTCGGACGCCTCATTCAAGAATCCCTTGAAGTGGCAACGCCAAGCGACGTCCAAGCCTAAGAAGGCCTGCCCAGTTCGGGCTCCGGAGAACTTCCGGGCTCGCGACATTCTGCAACAGCAGCCCACAGGTCTTGTGCTTTGACAGGCCCCATGAAGCCAGCTCGTACGACACCATGAACATCTGCAACGACCAATGTGGGCACGGCCTGGATGTTGTATCGCAAGTGGATATCTGGCTGTTCCGTGTAGTCAACACGCATCACTGCAACGTCACGGCTTGCAAGTACAGCAGCCTTGTTTGCGACATCCTCGCATGTGCCGCACGTTGCTGAAGTGAACACCACCACGAGCCACGGTGCATCTGCGGATGCAAAGTCGCCACGATCAAGTTGTGATGGCATCTGATAATTCGCCTGGGTCGGCGCGTCCGGACGCCGACGACGAAGGACGACAGAGACCCCCAACGCAACCGCCATCGCAATCAACACCGCGATGATTCGCAATGTCATCGCGGCACCACCGGAAGTGCACCCACGATTCCGAATCCGACAAGTCCGTGCCCACGTGTCGTTCTGCGCTGAACAACAATCGGCACCGTTGCAGTAATCACGATCTCTGCATCGTTCACACCTTCAGGAACATTCAAACCGACAAGGGCGGCGGCTGTCAGTGCCACATCGGTCAACGTCGGCAGATTCACCTTTCCGCCAGGACCAATGGCAGCGACCGTGAATGTTCCGTCGAGTGCCGTGGTGTTCAGGATCGACAATGCGGTCAACGCGCCCTTTGCGAGCCCACTTGGCACATTCCACTTTTGTGAGATGAGCCCCGACGGCACACCATTTGTGATTGCTGTAAAGGAGCTTCCGCCCACCGACTGGCTGAGTACATGTTCGACGACAACAGGGACATTATTGAGAACTGCCACGACCATCGCATGATCACCCTTTGGCAAATCAGCGATGCTGTCGGTATTGATTGCAACAATTTCACCTGCAGGAATATCGACTGCGGTCGATGGCGACGCAGCAGTCGATGTTTCATCGGGCTCGAGGCCGTTCGTGATGCCTTCACCAAAGAACGACACATTCACCTGGGCCGGGCGATCGGACGGGTTGAAAACAATCAATTGTTCGGACACAAGCGGACCGGTACGTCCAGAGGTGAACCACCATTCGCGCAACCCTGATGGAACTCCGACAGTGGTGGAATATCCGAGACGACCAGCACCGAGATAATGCTGCATGCGCGACGCAATGATCTGTCCTGTTGTCGCAAGTACCTCGACTGCGATGCGCGATTCATTTTGAGCACCTGCATCGGCAAGCGAAATGCTGCGAGACGAACGAGGAGCAAGAATGATTCCCTGCAGTGAAGCAGGTGTGCGCCTGCCTGCCTGCGTGGTGTAGGCCACGTTCACGACCGCACTCTCAGGAAACGGATTTGTCAGAACTAATCGTTGCGTCGAACCCTCGGCAGTAAATCCGTCGGCGAAATACCAGGAGGAAGAAGTTTGGGAGACGCATTGCGATGTCACATCACCTGCTGCGTATGTCAATTCCTGTTCCACCGTGCCAACAGAGCCGATGATTTCGACAACAGGAACGACAACACCCACGGTGCGACCACGAAGCAGGTCGACCTCGAGACGCGAGCGCGGAGCAACCAGGATGTTTTGCACTTCAGCTGCAACATCACTCAGATAATTCACCGAGGCGGTGATTTCGGTGTCGCCGGGATTAGCGAGCACCACCGATGCTCCATCAAGACCGTCTCCGGCAGCAGCCCCAGGACAGAACCACGATGTACTGATGCGAGAACCCTCTTGAGTCTGCGGGAATCCGGCAAGAGTCACCAAGGACGAACTCGCCCCGGTTGGCCCGGCTTCTTCGTGTCTGTCTATTGCGATGACTCCAGCGAGAATTGCAATGATGATGACCGTTCCGGCGATGCGTCTCACAAGATTCATGATGGCTCACCCTCGACAAGCACAATGACTGGCCCCTCGTCCACCATCGTGGCAGATGTGCGCGATACGACACGGCGTCGACGGCGAGACAAAGCAACGAATGCAACAACGCACCAAATCATGAACTGCAACAGCACCGCCATTGTCTGAAGACCAGAGGTGGCAAACGACAACGACACCTGACCCTTAGCCGGAAGATCAAAAGCATCTGTCAGACCAAAAGCTGGTCGAGCCACCACTTGTTGTCCGTCTAGTTCGACTTTCCATTTCGTGGTGTACGGAACAGACAGATGCAAGGTTCCGGCTTCCACCACTGCAGACACTGTTGCCTCGGGGCGAGAAGCGGGAGGCAACGGTGTTGCGCCCGAGATGTCCGAGGCAATCATCGATGATGCACCTGCCAGTTTGCTGCTTTCTGCACCGACAGCTGTGAGCATCGAGCGAATCGGCACCCATGAGGTGTTTTCAAAAATCACAAGATCGGGAGATGCGTACAACCGACGAAGATCCAGTTGACGCGACAATGAATCAATCAATCCGTTCGGAGCCTTGATCGGATTGGTTCGGGTGGATTGTCCGCCGTCAATGATTGGAACAACGATGAACCGCACCGACAATGGCGCAAGAAGGCG
>JBEAXB010000280.1:0-3156 GCA_041160045.1 Actinomycetota bacterium | reverse complement strand
TGCATCTTGCCAAGGTCAGATTCTCAGATATTCGATTGACTCCTTCTGCGAAGGCTTCCGTCAGTCGCTGACCCACTACCGTTTCCCATGTGAACCAAGTGTTGACATGCAATCACTATTTCGACGGCGATCGAATGCATGGTCCGCATCGAATCGTCATCGATGCGCATGGAAACGTCATTGAAGTCACTCCGTTCATCGGCACTGCAGATTATTTCTGCATCAGTCCTGGTCTTGTCGACCTTCAGATGAACGGTTTCGGCGATGTCGATGTCGCTTCTGCGTCGCTCGATGATTTGATGCGTCTTGATGACGCATTGCGTGTAGAGGGCACAACTTCATGGCTGGGCACAATCACCACGGCTCCCCTTGCGCAACTCTCGGAAACAATCGCGAGGTTGCAGGCTGCATACGACAGTCGTGACGTTGCCGGTTTCATTGGGGTGCATGTTGAAGGGCCCTTCCTTGGTCAGTCGCCTGGGGCCCACCGTGTCAAGAACATCGTTGCGGCCGATTCACAATGGATCAGCACGTTGACATCGGTGGTGCGAATCATGACTCTTGCTCCTGAACAGGACGGTGTCGTCGAGGCGATTTCGCAATTACGAACACAGGGAATTTGTGTCTCGATTGGTCATAGTCAACCGAGTGATGAACAATACGACAGAGCAATTTCTGCTGGCGCGACAATGGTGACGCACCTGTTTAATGCCATGAGTGGTGTTCATCATCGAAACGAGGGGCTTGCATTAAGGGCACTAATCGACGACACGGTGACCATTGGTTTGATTGCGGATCTTGTTCATGTGCAGCCGAGTGCGCTTACTCTCGCCTTTCGTTCCAAAGGCGAGCACAATGTGTGCCTCGTGTCGGATTCCGTCGGATGGAATTCCCCTTCGATAGCGCCTTTTGGTCTGGTCGCCACTAACGCAGTGAGAATGCCGAATGGAACCTTGGCTGGTTCCTGTGTGCCTCTTGCGGCAGGAGTGCGCAATGTTGTTCAATCCTGTTCGGTGAGTCTTGAGAGGGCCCTGCGGGCATCCACCTCGGCCCCAGCTGACGTGTTGACTCGTGATGACCTCGGTCGCATCAAAGTTGGGAAACCCTGTGACATCGTGGCATTCGATGCTTCGCTTACCGTCGTCAGCACCTGGGTGCGATTACCATCAGCACCTGGGTGCGATTACCATCAGTAGGTGCCTAACAAATTGAGCCCAGAACACGACACATTGGCTATCTCGGTAATCCGAGGAATCGCGATGGATGCCCCACTCGCTGCGAACAGCGGGCACCAAGGAACTGCAATGTCTCTTGCTCCTTTGGCGCATGTTCTGTACAGCAGGATTTTGAACCATGATCCATTGAACCCCGGCTTCGAGAATCGTGATCGTCTGATCTTGTCGAATGGTCACGCTTCAATTTTGCAGTACGCGATGTTGTTTCTCTCCGGGTACGGCCTCGAACTGGATGATCTTCGCCAGTTCCGCCAATGGGATTCGGCAACGCCTGGCCACCCCGAGGTGGGCCACACCGCAGGTGTCGAAGTAACGACTGGGCCGCTTGGTCAAGGCTTTGCAAATGCGGTTGGCATGGCGATTGCTGAGTCACATCTGCGCGATGTCCACACTGGGATGATCGATCACCATACGTATGTCATCGCAGGAGATGGTTGTCTGATGGAGGGCATCAGCCATGAGGCCGCATCGCTCGCAGGCCATCTGAAACTCGATCACCTCGTGTGCATTTTCGACGACAACAAGATCACCATCGACGGAAGTATCGACCTCACTTGCAGTGACGATGTTGCTGCACGCTTCAGGTCGTACGGATGGAATGTCATCGAGGCCGGAGAGATTGCAAATGATTGCGATGCTCTCGAAAGAGTTTTGCTTGACGCAAAGAAAAACGTCGGATCACCGACTCTGGTGATGTTGCGCACCCATATCGGCTTTCCGTCGCCAGAGATGGTGGACAAGCACGAAGCACACGGAAATCCGTTCAATGCTGCTCTCGTCACCTCAACCAAAAAAGTCATGGGTATTCCGGACGAGCCGTTCTATGCACCGAACGAGCTTGTCGATGCGTACCGTGCCCATTGCGCCTCGCGTGGTGAGGAGATGCGGGCTGCGTCACACGTTGAATCATTGCCCACTTCGTACGGAAAAGCTGATGCAGCCACTATTGCCTCGGCATTGCCTATCTTTGACGCCGACACCAAACTTGCCACCCGTCAGGCCTTCCAAAAGGTTCTGGAATCGACTGGGGCTGTGATGCCATTTGTTCTTGCAGGTGCTGCTGACCTCACCGGAAACACCGGAGCAAAACTCTCCGAGACATCCGCGTATTCAGCTTCAAACAGAGGCGGCAAACAGATCTATTACGGAATTCGCGAGCATGCAATGGGAGCAGCCATGGTTGGTATGGCATTGCACGGCGGCGTTCTTCCCGTCGGTGGCACATTCTTTGTTTTTGCTGATTACATGCGTCCATCCATTCGTCTGGCCGCACTGTCAAAGGCGAAGTGTGTCTTCGTCTTTAGCCACGACTCTGTTGGAGTTGGCGAAGATGGTCCGACACATCAGCCCATCGAACAATTGGCATCGCTGCGAATCATTCCGGGTTTGCAAGTGATTCGCCCAGCTGATCCGAACGAGACGGCACAGGCTTGGTTGGCTGCTGCAACTCATGACGGGCCAACAGCAATCATCTTGTCGCGCCAGACTGTTCCATCAATCACTGACGGATCAGCTGTTAATGCGGGTGCCGCAGTCATTCACTCGGTGGACTCTCCTCAAGCGACATTGATAGGTACCGGTAGCGAAGTCTCCGTCGCGCTTGAAGCTGCAAAGATTCTTTCCGCTGAGGGGATTCATTGCAATGTCGTATCGATGCCGTCATGGGATCGTTTCGCCAAGCTCGGTGCTGCACAGCAAGATGCGGTGCTTCCACGAACCATTCCAAGTGTCAGTGTTGAAGCAGGCACAACTTTCGGTTGGGCGGCCTATGCAAGCCACAGTGTTGGCATTGATCGATTTGGAGCAAGTGCACCTGGCTCCTTGGTGATGGAAAAACTCGGAATCTCTGCAACGAATGTCGCTGATGTTGCCCGCAAGGCATTGGCATCATGAGCGACCTTTTGCGTCGTTTGTATTCGGA
>JBEAXB010000279.1:0-3230 GCA_041160045.1 Actinomycetota bacterium | reverse complement strand
CGAGTTCCATTGCCGACACCGATGACGAGCAATCCCGTGGCGTCGGGGTCGAGAGTTCCGGCGTGTCCGATGCGCTTCTCGCGCAAAAGACCGCGCAATTTGTATACGACGTCATGGCTCGTGAGCCCGGCTGGCTTGTCGATCAGGACAAGTCCGTGTGCCGTTGACGGCCGTTTGCGGGCCATGAACTATTCGGCGTCGTCTGAGTTGTCTGAGTCGTTCGCGGCACCGATTGGTGACGTGTCGGGCTGGCGACGCAGAAGCTCTTCAATGCGTAGTGCACTGCGAATGACTTCGTCGGGGCGAAACGACAAGATTGGCGTCTTGCGTGCATGCATCTGACGGTTGATCGAGGCCTGAATGCGGGGGCGGAATTCGAGAAGCGCTTCAATCACTCCTTCATCACCCTCTTCACCAAACATCGAATCGAAATACACGATTGCCCTGTTCATCTCGGCATCAACATCGATGGCAGTCACGGTCACGAGGTCGAGACGCTCGTCATCGATCTTGGTGAGTTCGTCGGCAATCACCTCGCGCAATACCTCGGAGAGCCGAGCAGTGCGGGGGTATCCGTGAGAGGACCCTCCCTTTGGCTGGCGTTTACCCGATCGGGGGCGTGGCTTTGTCATGCCCTATACGATAGGAGGCTGCATGAGTGACTCAACGACGACCAGCAATCAAGGTGCTTCCACGCCGCCATTTCGTTACTCAGCACGACTCGCATCCGATATCGAATCCCGTTGGCAAGACATGTGGGATGCAAACGGCACATTCGAGGCTCCAAACCCTGCCGGCCCTCTTGCCGACCCTGCCAAAGTTGCAGGCCGCGAGAAACTTTTCATCCTCGACATGTTCCCGTACCCCTCCGGTGCTGGCCTTCATGTTGGTCACCCACTTGGCTACATCGGCACCGATGTCTTTGCCCGCTTCAAGCGCATGCAGGGTTTCAACGTGTTGCACACTCTTGGCTACGACAGCTTCGGCCTTCCCGCCGAACAGCACGCCATCACCACCGGCATTCATCCACGCGTCAACACCGAGACAAACATCGCAAACATGCGTCGCCAATTGCGTCGCCTCGGACTTGGTCACGACCAACGCCGCAGTGTCAGCACCACCGACGAGTCGTTCTACAAATGGACCCAGTGGATTTTTCTTCAGATTCATGGTTCGTGGTTCGATTCTTCAACCAACCGCGCCCGCCCCATCGCCGATCTGATTGCCGAATTCGAAAACGGTTCGCGCGCCACCCCTGATGGCCGCGCATGGTCTGCGCTGACTGCGGGCGAACGCCACGACATCATCGACAATCACCGTTTGGTCTATCTGTCCGATGCGCCAGTCAACTGGTGCCCAGGTCTTGGCACCATTCTCGCCAACGAAGAAGTCACGGCAGAGGGTCGCAGCGACATCGGCAACTACCCCGTCTTCAAGCGCAACATGCGCCAATGGGTGATGCGCATCACCTCGTATGCAGATCGCCTGATCGATGATCTCGAACGACTCGACTGGCCAGAGCCGATCAAGATGATGCAGCGCAACTGGATCGGGCGCAGCGAAGGTGCCCGCGTTTCCTTTTCCACCGCAGCTGGCGCCATTGAAGTCTTCACCACCCGTCCCGACACATTGTTCGGAGCAACGTTTCTTGTGTTGTCCCCCGAGCATCCGCTCACAGAAGCACTCACGTCCGATGCGCAACGCACCGCCGTGCACGCCTACCAAGTTGAGGCGGCAGCAAAGGCCGACAACGAACGCCAAGACGATTCAAAAAAGAAGACAGGCGTGTTCACCGGCGCAATGGCAACGAACCCGGTCACCGGCGGCCAGATTCCGTACCAAGTGGCGATCAACGAGACTTTGATTTTGCACGCACGTACGATCTGCCAATTCTTGCCACGCAAATGCCACCTGCAACGTGGTTCGACAATCACAACATCGCAGCCTCTGCTGATTGCTCCACCTGGCCGTCAGCATTCGTCGGCGATGGTGAATTCATCGACTCCGCAAACGACACGGTGTCGCTCAATGGGCTCACCTCAATCGACGATGCAAAAACACGCATGAACGAATGGCTTGCTGCCAATCATTGCGGCGAACCCACCATCACCTATCGCCTGCGCGACTGGTTGTTCTCGCGCCAGCGTTACTGGGGAGAGCCATTCCCCATCGTGTACGACTCTGATGGACGAGCACATGCAGTTCCTGCGCAATCACTTCCCGTATTGCTGCCCGAACTGGCCGACTTCAAACCAACAGCACTCGACCCGAACGATGCAGTGAGTGATCCGATTCCCCCACTTGCTCGCGTCACCGACTGGACCACGGTCACCCTTGATCTTGGTGACGGTGCGCGCGAGTATCGCCGCGAAGTCAACGTGATGCCACAGTGGGCCGGTTCATGCTGGTACGAGATGCGCTATCTCGACCCGACGAACGACACCGAGTTCATCAACCACGAAGTCGAGCGCTACTGGATGGGCCCGCAAGGCGAAGGCCACACCGGTGGCGCAGACCTCTATGTCGGTGGCGTCGAACATGCCGTTCTGCATTTGCTCTACGCACGTTTCTGGCACAAGGTGCTGCACGATCTTGGTCATGTATCAAGCGAGGAACCATTCCATCGCCTTTTCAATCAGGGCTACATCCAGGCATACGCGTATCGCGACGATCGCGGCCAGACAGTGCCGGCCACTGAAGTAGTCGAGACCGCTGGCACCTACGCATGGCAGGGCGAAACTGTTGCCCGCGAATACGGCAAGATGGGCAAGAGCCTGAAAAACATCGTCACTCCCGACGAGATGTACGAGGAATACGGTGCAGACACCTTCCGCCTCTACGAAATGGCGATGGGTCCACTTGATGCCAGCCGTCCGTGGAACACACGCGATGTTGTCGGCATGCAGCGATTCCTTCAGCGCTTGTGGCGCAACATGGTGGATGAAGACACCGGTGACACTGTGGTCTCCGAAGATGCAGCTCCCGAAGAACTTGTCCGTCATCTGCATCGCACGATTGTCGGAGTCGAAGCCGACCTTGCCCATCTTCGTTTCAACACCGCGATTGCAAAGCTCATCGAATTCAACAACGCACTCACACAACTGGTCAATGTCACCCACATTGCGCCACGAGAATTGGTCGAACCATTGGTGCAGATGCTCTCGCCGTTGTGCCCACACCTTGCCGAAGAACTGTGGTTCCGTCTCGGACATGACACCACCGTGACATAC
>JBEAXB010000278.1:0-3371 GCA_041160045.1 Actinomycetota bacterium | reverse complement strand
GGCCAGAGCCTCCTCCAGTGATGAATGCAACTTGGTTTTCGAGCGCTTGTGTCATAGCCGAACACTATGTCCATTCACGGTCGCGCATGACACTGGGGGGCTACCATCGCGGTGTGCGTATTCGTGAAAATCTGACCATCCCGAATGCGCTGTCGCTCCTTCGTCTTGCCATGCTTCCAACATTCGTCAGTCTGTTTGCCGATGGGCGCGTCGTTGCTGGCAGCTGGTTCTTCGGGCTGCTGGCCTCGACTGATTGGATCGACGGATACATCGCACGCCGTTTCCAGCAGGTGAGCGAACTGGGCAAGATTCTCGATCCGATTGCTGATCGCACCGTGTTTTTCGTCGGTATCGGTGCAGCCATGTACTACGACTTCTTCCCAGTCTGGTTCGGAGTGTTGATTCTCTTCCGTGAAGTGTCGATTGCCGTTCTGATGGTTGTTGCGACTGCTCTCGGGATGGAGCGCTTTCCTGTCACGAAACTGGGCAAGTGGGCGACCTTTGCTCTGATGTCGGCGGTGCCGTGGATCACTCTCGGAACCGCGGGAGGCTGGTGGACAGTGTTTACGTTCATGGGCTGGGCCGCAGGAATACCTGGGGTCGTGGTTAGTTACGTTTCGTTCATTCGGTACATCCCCGCGGTCAAGGCACATTTGGCATCAGGCAGAAGGTCGAAGCGAGTACCGTTGGGGGAGTGAATATCCCCTCGAATCTCCGTTACACAAAGGATCATGAATGGGTCCTCATTGATGGCACCTCGGTCAAGGTCGGCATTACCGACTATGCCCAAGACGCTCTCGGTGACATTGTTTTCATTCAGGTGCCCGACATCGGAACTGACGTCGAATTGCATGAGGGGATTGGCGAAATCGAAAGCACAAAAAGTGTCAACGATGTGTACTCACCAATTTCGGGTCGCGTGACTGCGGTCAACACAGCTCTTGCTGCAACTCCCGAACTTCTCAACACCGACCCGTACGGCGATGGTTGGATTTGTGTCATTGAAGCGAGCAACATCGATGAGTCGGCGCTGATGTCTGCTGCTGAGTATTTGGCGCTGACGGGCGAATAGCGAGTCGCATCATGTCGTACGTGTTTATTCTGCTCAGCGTGCGGAACAGTGCTCGACATTACTGACGACCACACGATTACTTTGGCAAAGACAGATGCTGGTCAAGATGCACCCGGCCCCGGAGATGATGTGATTGTCGATCTTGATGACATCGAAGCGGGCACCGCCATTTTGGTTGTTCGTGGTGGCGAAGAAGAGGGGTCATACTTTGTTCTGAACACGCCGAAGACAAGCATCGGGCGTCACGCAGATTCCGACATCATGTTGGATGACATCACGGTCTCGCGTCGTCATAGCGAGATCGAACACGATGGCGACAAGTATCTGGTACGTGATGCTGGTTCCTTGAACGGAACATACGTCAATCAAAAAAGAATTGATGCATCAGAGCTGACTCAAGGCGACGAATTGCAAATTGGAAAATTCCGTTTGGTATTCCTGGAAAGTGCTGAAGACCTACTGTGAGCGAACGTGACTATTTGTCGATCGGGGAAGTGCTTGCACTGCTCCTCGAAGAATTTCCCGATGTCACGATCTCCAAGATCCGCTTCCTCGAAAGCCAAGGATTAATCGAGCCCGAACGCACACCGTCTGGATATCGCAAGTTCACAACTGCAGAGGTGGATCGTCTTCGTTTCATCTTGCGCGAACAACGCACGAACTATCTTCCGTTGCGTATCATCAAGGACAAACTGGAAGACGACAGCCAAGACATCAGCCGAGATATGGTTCTGTCCGGCGAGGTTGTCTCTACTTCTGGCCATCCTGCAGCGCGTGCAGTGGTCCCGCGTCCTGCGGTTGTTCCGTCTGTCAGTGCTGTTGTGTCGCTCGACCAAGATCCGCTTGTGCCTGCATCTCAAATACGAGCTTTGCGTAAAGAAGCCCTCAAGCATGCCGATCACACCGAATCTGTCCCGCGAGATCAGTTGCTTCAACAGGTCGACATTGATCCATCGTTCCTGAAAGATCTCGAGTCGGCCGGACTTGTTGCCGGCCATGACGTCGGTGACACCACATTTTTCGACCCGTATTCTGCCTCGATTGCGCGCACCGCCGGGCGTTTCCAGGAGATGGGTATTGACATACGCCATCTTCGTGCGTGGAAATCTTCTGCTGATCGCGAACTGAGTTTGTTCGAGCAAAGAATACTTCCTTTGCTCAGACAGAGAAATCCTGTGGCACGGGAAGAAGCTCTTGATATGTTGACCGAATTCATGGAACTCGGCGCCGAACTTCGTAACTCACTTCTCATGCGCGACATTGCGCGCCTCATGGAACAGAGATAATCGTGAAAGCATTGTCCGTTCGCGGGGTCAGGCTCGATCGCCTGACCAACACGCCTGTCGTCACGTTGCGTGAAGACGATGCACCTCGTCGTCAGTTTGAGATTTTCATTGGCGCACCAGAAGCTGCATCCATCAAGATTGCACTCGATGATGAGATCACACCACGTCCACTGACTCATGATTTATTCGTTCTCGCATTGGAGCGACTCAATGTGTCTGTGACGCGAGTGGTGCTCACCCATGTGAGTAGCGGAACGTATTACGCCGATCTCGTTCTCATGCCCGATGGTGAAGAAGTGGTCGTTTCCTCGCGCCCGTCAGATGCCATCGCCATCGCTCTTCGTGCCTCATGTCCCATTTATGCCTCGGACGAACTGATCGACATGGTCGGTGAAGTGGTCGAAGAGGAAGAAGAAGCTCAGGAACAGAGCGGAATCATCGACGAATTCAAGAATTTCATCGAAAACATCAATCCTGAGGATTTCGCGTAACGAACCCTTGACGACGGCGGTTTCCGCCCGTAGCGTCTTACACCCGCGTAGTTTCCCGTTTGTAACGGCGAAATTGCTCTAATCGGACGAGAGACATGAGAACGCAAACTTTCAGTGGAACACAGGCAGCAGAGATTGTTGGCATCACATATCGTCGTCTCGACTATTGGGCACGGACAGATATATCGTCGTCTCGACTATTGGGCACGGACAGATTTGGTCCGCCCATCAGCCACCGATGCGACAGGAAGTGGAAGTCGCCGCAGTTACACCTATCGCGACCTGCTTGAGTTGAAAGTCATCAAGAAACTTCTGGATGCCGGTATTCGTCTTGAATCGATCCGCGATGTTTTCTCTTATCTGCGCGAACATGTCGACACCGATATTTCAGCTGCGCATTTGGTCATCGACGGGTCTTCCGTCGTTCTGTGTGATGGAGATGAATTGATCGATGTATTGCGTCATGGTCAGGGAGTGCTAAACATCCTGCCGTTGTCGGGCGTGCGTGACGAAGTGGATCGC
>JBEAXB010000076.1:0-5665 GCA_041160045.1 Actinomycetota bacterium | reverse complement strand
GCATTGTTCAACGACAGCGCAGCAGCACCACGAGTTCCGGGGCCACCACGTTCCATCATCAACTTCGTGTCTTCGGGTGAGAACTTCGGAATCGGGTGGGCCATCAATCGGGCCACGCGAGGCTCGAGTGCGGCCGGCAAACCCACATGCATTTCTGCATTGAGTGGGCCTGCGATTTCATCTCGAATGAATTCGCCGAGGCTCACACCAGTGACGCGGCGCACCAATTCACCAGCAAGCCAGCCAAAGGTGAGTGCGTGATAACCGTGTGCCGAGTCGACGGGGAAATGCGGGGCGGTTGCAGCCAGGCGTGCGGTGATGGTGTCCCAATCGAGGGCTTCTTCGAGAGTGATGTCGCCATTGACCGTGTACAAGCCAGCGCGATGCGAGAGCAACGATGCGAGAGCAACTGCGCAACAGTGACATCGCCCTTGCCTTCAGCGGCGAACTCGGGCCAATAGGCAGAGACCTTCTCGGCGTAGTTCAGCAACCCGCGTTCCACGCACATGGCAACAGCAATCGATGTGATGCCTTTCGTGGTGGAAAAGACAACCTGCAATGCATCTTGCCCGTACGGCTCGGTGTGATCGCGATTACGCCAACCACCAACAACATCGACCACGCAGACACCGCGGTGATACACCGCAACGCCTGCACCGTGTTCTTCGCCTTTTTCAAAACTTTCGAGAAAGGCTTCGCGCACGGCTTCCCAACCGGGAGCCACATTGTTGACGGTCAGCACAGTCATGATCAGCCGTCGATGATTGAACGAAGTTTTTCGATTTGACCAACAGCGTCTGGGCCGATTGGGTTCACCGACAGCACGGTGACACCGGCTTCTCTGAACGCTGCAACGCGCTCTTTGATGAATCCGGTGGATCCGACAAGGTTTGCGTTCATGATCCACTCTGCAGGGATGGCAGCGGCTGCTTCATCCTTCTTGCCGTCGAGATACAGGTCTTGAATGTCGACAGCTTCTTTTTCAAAGCCATAGTCACGGCAGATGTCGTTGTAGAAGTTCTTGCCACGAGCTCCCATGCCGCCGACGTAGAGCGCCATGTTTGGACGAGCAAAATCGAGCACTTTGGCTTGGGCTTCACCGACGAGCGAATCATCGATGGCAAGCATTCCGCCTGCCGAAATTTCGAGACGACCACGTGACGGATCGCGCTTGGCAAGTCCGGCCTTGAGCTGATCGCCCCACACATTGTGATAGCGCTCTGGGTAGAACATGATTGGCAACCAGCCATCGGCCATTTCAGCCGTTGCTTCCACGCTCTTGTCCTTCAACGATGCCCACCAGATGGGGATGTCCTTGCGAACTGGATGGTTGATGATCTTGAGTGCCTTGCCAAGGCCGGTGCCCTGGCCTGCAGGAAGAGGAATCTGCACGGTCTTGCCGTTGTATTCGAGTGGTGCTTCACGTGCCCACACGTTGCGACACACTTCGATGTATTCCTTGATGCGCTGCATCGGCTTTTCGTAGGGAACGCCATGGAAGCCTTCGATGACTTGAGGGCCAGATGCGCCGAGTCCGAGGATGAAACGTCCGTCACTGACGAAGTCGCAACCAGCCGCTGTCATTGCCATGAGTGCTGCGGTACGCGAATACACGTTGACAATGCCAGTGCCGATTTCGACACGGTTTGTCTTTGCAGCGAGGTAACCCACCTGAGAGATTGCATCGAAGCTGTACGCCTCTGCAATCCAGACCTGGTCGAGGCCGACCTTTTCAAGTTCGACGACGCGGTCGACTGCTTCCTTGAATCCGCCCGAATAATTGATTCCCATTGACAGTTTCATATTGTCCCCTTTGAATACGTTCCCCCGACCCTAGAACGGCGGGGTTGGCCCATGCGATTCGTGGCACATCCCCGTGCCAAACCTGCTCTCGGGTGCGACAATGGCAAGGTGACTTCTGAGCCCCTCTCGTCCCACATTCAGCTGCGCGACGGCACACATATCCGTTTCCTCGAATGGGCTTCGGTCAATGAATCCCCCGGCATCCCCATCCTTCTCATTCATGGTCTGGCGTCGAATGCCCGACTCTGGGATGGCCCAGCGCGTTGCCTGACCCAGATGGGCCATGCAGTGATCGCCATCGACCAACGGGGGCATGGCCTGAGTGACAAGCCGGACTTTGGCTATGGCATGTCAGACATTGCCGCCGATGTTGCCGACATGCTCACTGCGCTCGAAACTCGCCACCGGAAGTGGGCGCGTCCGCTCATCATCGGGCAATCCTGGGGCGGCAATGTCGTCATCGAAGTGGCACACCAGTTCGGCGATCGCATTCGGGGCGTTGTTGCCGTTGATGGTGGCTCGATCGAATTGGCTGGCGCGTTTCCCGAATGGGAAGAATGCAAACGTTCGCTCAGCCCACCCGCACTTGCAGGCATGTCGTATGCAAAATTGCGTTCGTACATTCGCGGCGCACACCACGACTGGACCGAAGAAGCAATCGACGGCCAGATGTACAACTTTGAGCGGCTGGCCGACGACACGATTCGCCCATACCTCACACTCGAGAAACATCTGAAGGTGCTCCTCGGTTTATGGGAACACAAACCCTCCGACCTGTGGGCCGAAATTGATGTGCCAGTGTTGTTCACTCCTGCATCGCGCGGAAACGACGAGCACACAAAAACTAAGCGCGCCCAATTGGAGTTGGCAGTGTCCACTCTTGCAAAGGGCAAGGTCGAATGGTTCGAACCAGCAGACCATGATCTTCATGCTCAATTTCCCGACCGCTTTGCGGCAGTCGTGAACGATGCCATCACGTCAGGATTCTTCTCATGACCCTTCCCCGCATTCTTGCCATCATGGGCTCGGGCGAAACCGCACCGACCATGGTCACAACGCATCGTCGTCTCACGTCGCTTCTTCCTTCCCCCGTCTCGGCAGTTGTTCTCGACACGCCGTATGGCTTCCAGGAAAATGCACCCGAGCTTGCAGCTCGTGCCGTTGAGTATTTCCGCACATCCATCAATGTCGACCTCGCTGTTGCAGGCTTGATTCGCTTGCGCGATACCCATCTGCCGGCAGATCCGGTGGAAGTCGAACGCGGCCTGCGCACGGTGACTGATTCCAACTACGTTTTTGCCGGACCCGGCTCACCCACATATGCATTGCGCCAATGGAGCGGCTCACCGATTGCGCGAATCATCAACAACAAGTTGGCAACAGGCGGCATCGTTACGTTTGCATCGGCTGCTGCACTCACGCTCGGCAAAGTCACCGTGCCGGTGTACGAGGTGTACAAGGTGGGACAAGATGTGCAACGTCTCGAGGGTCTCGACATCCTTGGAAGCATCGGCATCAACGCAGCCGTTATCCCCCACTACGACAACACCGAAGGCGGTCACCACGACACGCGCTTTTGTTACCTGGGCGAGGCACGTTTGCATGTGTTTGAAGCACTGCTTGATGACGACACCTATGTCCTCGGCATCGATGAACACACTGGGCTTGTGATCGACCTTGATGCAGGCGAGGCCACGGTCGTGGGCAACAGCACCGTCACCATTCGCCTGCGTTCCGATTCGTTCGTGTACCAAGTGGGCGATGTGATCCCCGTTGCCCTTCTTCAAGACCCATGGCAACTGCGCAATGGCACATCTGTTGTTGCCACTTCGCCCTCTTTAACCGCAACATCGACTGCAACCGTTGCCGACACTGTTGTGGCAACTTCTCTTGATGCAGTGCTCGATGCATTGAATGCCGAGTTCACAGCCGCGCTTGCCGACCGCAATGCAGTGAACGCCGTGCGTGCCGCACTTGAGTTGGAACAAGCCATTCAGGACTGGTCGATTGACACCTTGCAAAGCGATGTACTCGACCGCGCTCGTGGCGCACTGCGATCCATGATCAGCCAACTCGGAGATGCTGCAGTCTCTGGTGTGCGCGACCCACGTGCCGTTGTTTCACCATATGTCGAAGCAATGCTGGCCGTGCGTGCTGTCGTGCGAGCTGAAAAGCGATTCGATTTGTCCGACGTGATTCGCGATGCATTTGCCGAACTGAGCATTGAGGTGCGCGACACTGCCACCGGCCCGGAGTGGTCTCTTTAGGTACTAGATGTGATGCATGTGGGCGATGCGTGATCGACCACGAAGCCCGGTGAGTGCATACACCACGATAAACATCAGAGTTGCCGTGAGGATGATGGTGGCACTTGATGACGTATCGAGGAAATACGACAGGTACATGCCGACACCGGCAGAGATTGCTCCGATAATCGGAGAGATCCAGAGCATCCGGGCAAAAGAGTTCGTCAGCATTCGGGCCACCGATGCCGGAATCACAAGAAGTGCCGAGATCAGCAATGTTCCGATGACACGCATGGTGACAAGGATCGTGAGCGACAGCATCACCATGAGCATCGCTTCGACAAGCGCAACACGAACGCCCGATACTTCGGCAACTTCAGGGTCGAATGTCGCGAACAACAGAGCCCGGTAAAAGTAGATAACAAGCGCAGCCGTGACAACGGCGACGACACTCACAGCAATGATGTCGATTGTCTGCACGCCAAGCACACTGCCAAACAACACAGCCTCAATGCTCTTCTTGGCCTGACCATAACGGTTGAGCAATGCGAGACCAAGGGCGAACGATGCTGTGGTGACAACTCCGATGGCTGCGTCTGCGCCAATCAGTTTGCGGCGCGCAATCCGGCCGATAAGGACGCCGGATACGACGCCCCAGATGCCTGCACCGATGAAGAAGTTGATGCCGATGACGGCCGATGCTGCTGCGCCGCCAAAGACTGCGTGTGACAACCCATGGCCGATGTAGCTCATTCCGCGAAGAATCACAAAGACACCAAGAAGACCACAGAGGGCTCCGGCAACGGATGCCACGAGAATTCCGTTGGTGAAGAATTGATAACGGAACGGGGTCAGCAACCCTGCAACGAGAACGTCTGTGGCAATCACTGCAGTCCTCCAAGACGACGTGCAACTTCCGTACCGCCATGATCGAGCACGACAGGCATGCCTTCATGCTGCAGTACTTCCATGGGTGCTCCGTAGGTTCGTTCGAGGACATCGGACGTGAGGACATCAACCGGGATGCCGTCAGCAATGATTTCCTTGTTGATACACACGAGTCGCGGCAAGTGCGCGGCCAACCCATTGAGGTCGTGCGTCGTGAGAACAATCGAGACACCGGCCTCGTGCAGATCGGCAAGCAAGTGCAACACCTCGTGGCGGGTGCGCACATCGACACCCGATGTTGGTTCATCCAAAATCAAAAGTTCGGGTCGATGAAACAAAGCGCGTGCAACAAAGACGCGCTGTTGCTGTCCGCCCGACAGTTCACGGATATGCCGATGCTCGAGCCCAGCAAGGCCGAGTCGCTCGAGCACTTCGAGAGCCGCAACTTTTTCTTCCGCCGAAATGCGCGGCAAGCGCCCCACTGCACTGCGTGTCATGACCATGACTTCAAGAACCGTGACAGGAAAATTCCAGTCGACTGATTCAACCTGAGGCACATACCCCATCCGCAGACCCGGCTTCATCGTGACATGACCATCGGATGGCTTGATCGCCCCGAGAATGGCTTTCAGGAGCGTGGTCTTTCCCGAACCTGATGGTCCGACAATGCCGACGAAATCACCTTTACGAACGGTGAAGTGGACATCATGAATTGCAAAGGTCGAGTC
>JBEAXB010000075.1:0-5288 GCA_041160045.1 Actinomycetota bacterium | reverse complement strand
GCGGGAGGGGCCTTGGTGGGGGTGGCTGTGTGATTGTGGGGCGAAATATGCGTCTCGGTATTGTGTGAAAGATGATGGTGAACGGCTTTCAGATAGAGCCGGGGGCCGAGCTGGCCGGCGTCGATCTTTCGAATACAGATCTCACGAATGCAAGTTTGAAAGATGCGAACTTGGAGGGTGCGAATCTGGCGGGGGCGAACCTAGCGGGGGTCACGTTGTTTCGCGCGAATATGTCGGGCGCGAACTTGGCGGGGGCGAACATGGCTGGGGCGATGTCGGCTGTTGCGAACTTGTCGGGTGCGGATTTGACGGGTGCGAATATGTCGGGGGCTTTGCTATTTCGAGCTGATCTGCAAAATGCGATTCTGGTTGGCGCAAACTTGTCAGCGGCGAACATGTCGGGTGCGTGGCTGTATTACACAGACCTGCGAAACGCAAACCTGAGTGGGACAGATTTATCTGTTGCACATTTGCAAAATGCGAACTTGTCGCGAGCGAATATGTCGGGCACTGATTTGTTTTGTGCAAATCTGACGGACGCAGAATTGACAGAAGCAAACATGACAGGCGTCAATTTGAAAGGCGCCACAATGCCCGACGGGACAATCAACGCCTAAAAAAGTGTTGATCAGGAGCCGGGGACGGTGCCGAAGAGTTGGGCGTGCACGTTTTGGCGAGCGATGATCTTGGTTTCAGCGAGGAGTGTCTTGTCTTCGGTGAGTTCAACGAGGACGAGGCCGAATGTCTGGCTGTCAAACCATGCAATGAGTGCTGCAGTGTTGATGTCTTTGCGGATGAAGCCCTTGTACTTGGCGATGTTCATCGCTTCGGTTCCGATGACAAGTGCTTCGCGCTGCGCTTGCGCGAGAGCTTCCAACAATTCAGGTCGACCAAAGGCGCTTCCCAAGGCGTTGGCGCGCTGCATTCGAGCTTGTGCTCTCTTTGTGCTCACGAACAGATCTATTAATCCGTCAATGATGACTATGAATTCCTCGAGGGTCTCGGCTGCTTCTGTTTGGCGTTTGAATTCGAGGGCATTGCCGAGGTTCGCGCGACGAAAACGTTCGATCTGGGCTGCTTCGATGAGGCCGTTCAGGTTTCCGTAGTGGTGATAAAGAGAGCTGGGTGAAACACCGACTTGTTCGAGAATGGTGTCGAGTCGCACATTCGTTTCGCCCGCTTCATCGATTGCCTCGATGGCGGCGCGAAGAAACGCTTCTTTGGTGGTCTCGGGTTTGTCCGCTTTTTTCGAAAGCTTTTTCACAGGAGCCATGGGCGTCAACTGTAGAGCCTGGCACGCAGAATTTCAGTTTCGTAGCTACTGCTTTGGTGCATGAAGCAACTGGGGTTCGCGAGGCAGGCCAAGGACGCGTTCACCAAGAATGTTGTGCTGAATTTCATCGGTTCCGCCAGCGATTGATTGACCTGGGACTGAGATGAGAACTTCGGCCACCATGCCATCGGCGGGCGAATCGATTCCGGTGAGCATTCCGTAAGCACCAGCAATGCGACCGTGTGCAAGCGAGGCGAGACGAGCGATGTTGCTCATCGCAAGTTTGCCAACTGAACCTTCTGCACCAGGTGGTTTGCCCAGATCTCGTGCTGCGCGCGAGCGTTCTGCGGTCCATCCGCTCACCTTGTGCATTGCGAGGACCTCGACGACCTGATGTCGAAGGACATGGTTCTCGTCCTGGCCTTGCTCATGCAGTTGAGGCGCAAGCAAGTCGACCCGGCCCGCACGTTGCGGGTACCACTTGTATGTCTCCATGTATTCGCGGTACTCACGCAGTGCTTCCTGCACAGCTGGGGCATCGGAATCGGCTTTGGGCGCAGAGAAGATATTTCCGAAACGACGTTCATGCGCGAGGGTTGCAAGAGCGACGGTCCAGCCGGCGTTGACGTCACCAAGAATGAGGTCTGCAGGAACGCGCGCATCGGTCATGAACACTTCGTTGAATGAAGAGTGATAGTTCATCTGCTTCAGCGGACGAACAAGAACACCGTCTTGTTTCATCGGGAGAATGAAATAGGTGATGCCGTGATGTTTTGCAGCCGATGAATCGGTGCGTGCAAGCAAGATGCCGTAGTCGGCGTGATGGGCACTTGTGTTCCACACTTTCTGGCCGTTGATGATCCATTCATCACCATCGCGTACGGCCTTCGTGGATAAACCGGCAAGATCCGAACCTGCACCGGGCTCGCTGAACAGTTGACACCACGAGAAATCACCGACGAGTGTCGCGCGAAGGAAACGAGACTTGATGTCATCAGATCCGTGTTCGAGGATTGTGGGTGCAGCAAGCGACATGCCGACCCCGGCAGGAAGTGCGGGTGCGCCGATGCGAGCAATTTCGGTGGAGACGATTTTTTCACTCCAGATGGGAAGTGCCCGCCCCATCCATTCGATGGGCCAATGGGGAACGGCCCATCCGGAATCAACAAGAAGTTCGCGCCACTCGCGCAAGGACAAGGTGTTGTTCCAATGAGCACTCAGCCATTCGGCACAGTCGCGACGGACAGAGTCGGGAGTGGAATCAACCGATTCGGGGGAGTTGAGATCAACGTCCATTTGGTTGGGGAACAAGGACTCGAACCCTGAATAACAGTTCCAGAAACTGCTGTGTTGCCAATTACACCATTCCCCAGTGCGGGCACCAGTTTAGCGGTGAGCCAACGCGACCACCACAGGGAATGCACAAATCAAAGTGGGGAGAGGCGGGGCTCAGCCAGTGATGTCGAACAGTGCGCCAAAGCCAATGATGCGACCGATAGCGATGCCCACGACCTCTTTGGTGGTCTTTGTGAGGGTCTCGCGGGTGAGGGTGCTTGAGGGCGCCGAGGACGAGGTGTCGAAGCCGAGTTCCCGTAGCGAGAGCACGACACGCTCGACATGCCATGAACTACTGACGGCGAGCACGGTATTGGCGTTTGCCTGAGTGAGAACTGGGGCAAGGTTCTCGAGTGACTGCCATGTTGATCTGCCGGTGTCTTCATCAATGATGGAGTTGGTGGGCACTCCCCTGTCGGTGAGCCAGCGTCGCGATGTTGCAGCTTCGGTGAAGCGATCGCCTTCGCGCTTTCCTCCGGTGACTGCAATGAGTGGTGCGCGTTTTGCTTTCCACAACTCGAGTGCATGTGCAAGACGTGATTCAAGAAGTGGTGACGGGGTGCCGTCGTATTGTGCAGCGCCCATTACAACGATGACATCGGCAGTTCGTGTGCTGTTGTGCGCTCCGCTCCACACCACGGTGGTGGCAACGATTGCAATGTAGAGAAACATTGCGAGCGCAGTGGCAACTGCGATGGTGAACGCCGAGCGCAGGAAAACCCGCATGGGTGTGGTTATCCCAACCGAGCAATGCTGGCCGTGATGCGACGAAGTGATTCTTCTCGGCCGAGAATTTCGATGCTTTCGAACAATGGTGGCCCAACAGTGCGACCGGTGACAGCGACGCGAATCGGTGCTTGTGTCTTGCCGAGCTTGAGTTCGCGTGCTTCGGTCCATGATTCAAGAATCTGCTTCAGGCTGTCGTGGTTCCATTCGGCCGTTGCGATGGCTGCGGCAAAATCTTTGAGAACATCGCGGGCAAAATCTGCGCTCATTGTTTTGTCCCAGGCAGCTTGGTCGATTGTTGGGTCTTGCAAGAAAAAGAAATCCACCATGGCTGGCACTTCGCTGAGCGTGACAACACGTGTTTGCACGAGTGGTGCAATGGCTGCAAAGACATCGGCGTTGAAACGCTCGTGCGGCCAGGCCTCGGTTGTTTCGAGGTGAGGAGCACATGCGGCGATGAAACCATCGATGGTCATGGCGCGGATGTAATCACCGTTGAATGCAGCGAGCTTCTTCACATCGAAGAATGCCGGCGAGTGGTTCACATCTTCAAGACGGAACTCATCGACCATGAGCGACCACGGAACGATTTCGGTGTCGCCAGCGGGTGCCCAGCCAAGTGTCATGAGGTAGTTGATCATGGCGTCGGGAAGGATGCCTTCTGCGCGGTACTGCTCGAGCGCAACCTTGTCGCGACGCTTCGACAATTTCTTGCGTTGTTCGTTGACAAGCACCGGCACGTGGGCCCAGATGGGCGGGGTGTGTCCGAGCGAATCCCACAACATCTGTTGCTTCGGGGTATTTGGCAAATGCTCTTCGGCACGCACAACGTTGGTGATGCGCATCTCGATGTCGTCGACAACATTGGCAAGAAGAAACATCGGGCTGCCATTGCTGCGCAGCAGCACGAAGTCTTCGATGGTGTCGTTTGCGAACTCCACGTCGCCACGAACAAGGTCTGTCACCACTGTTGAGCCGGCGGGAACGCGAAAGCGCAGTACTTGACCAGGACCGCCGGTGAGACCGCGATCACGCGAATACCCGTCGTAGCCCTGCTTGCCGGTTTCTTTTGCCCGTTCCTGCACCTGATCGGGCGTGAGGTCGCACCAGTAGGCATGACCAGCATCGAAGATGCGTTGGGCGGCTGCAACGTGAAGGGCTGCGTTGTGCGATTGGAAATACGGGCCTTCGAATTGTGGCGAGTTCGAGTCGATACCGAGCCATGACAGCGCATCGATGATGCCTTGTGTCCACTCGGGGCTGTTACGGGATTCGTCGGTGTCTTCGATGCGCAGAACGAAGGTTCCGCCGGTGCGTAGCGCAAGGGCCCAGTTGTACAGAGCTGTGCGAGCGCCACCAACATGGAAAAAGCCTGTTGGCGAGGGAGCAAAGCGGTAGCGAGGGGCATCAGTCATACGCATTGCAGGTTAGTGGCGGGGGTGCGCAACGGGCGTGAGGGCTAGGTTGGACACATGGACGGCTTTACGCAAACAGATCAGGTCAATGTGCTCGGAGAGCGTTTGCAGACATGCTGCTCATCACCCGTCACGGGTTTTTATCGCACCGGGTGCTGTGAAGTGGGTGGCGATGATGTCGGAGTGCATGCCGTGTGCGCCGTGATGACGACGGAGTTCCTCGAATTTTCGAAATCAGTCGGCAATGACTTGTCGACTCCGATGCCTCAGTACGGCTTTGCAGGCCTGACGGCCGGCGATCAGTGGTGCCTGTGCGCACCGCGCTGGCAAGAAGCATTCGAAGCCGGCAAGGCTCCGCAAGTGAAACTGCACTCCACCCATGCGGCTGCTGCAGAGTTTTGCGACATGGACGGCTTGCGCGCCCATGCCATCGATCTGTAAGTAACTACTTCAGTCGTTGTTTACGCGCTGAGTACGTCATGAGTGAAACTCATGAGCAATGCGCTGTCGCCGGTGATTGATGCACCGATGCCGTGAAC
>JBEAXB010000277.1:0-2886 GCA_041160045.1 Actinomycetota bacterium | reverse complement strand
TTGGGAAACTTCCCATATGACTCAAGCTGTGTTGACTGGTCTGAATCTCAATGTATTGACAGCCGCTCGCTGGCTGGGAATTTCACCCGAGTTGCAAATGAGTCAAACAGATGTTCTGGTGACAGTGCGGTTGAAGCATGCCTCCTCATCAACGTCAGAAGTGATTGCAATGTGTTTCTACACCGGTGTGTGTTTGAAATCAGATGGAAATGGCACGAATTTTTATCCCACAACTGCGATGACTATCGATGGGCAACTATCGATTGCCATTGAATTCACAAACGTTTCGGTCCCTGCATTGAATGCTGCCAGTGTCAGCGTGACGACGTCGGCACCCTGGGCCGTCGCTGCTCAATCGCGCGACATTGTGTTGGAGGCAAGAACTCCAGTAATCAATGCATCTGGAGCCGCGAGTGTTACCGCATATGGCAAGTGGCTGGGTGCTGAATTGGAAAAGCCAAGCCTGCAATCACCGTTGTTGATACCGCTCGGAGCTGCGGGTTGGCAAATTTATTCCTTGAAGAATCAGCTTGCAAAATTCGAGCATGACTTTTTTGTGTCTCTTTTTGGTGATGGAAAAGTTGCTCAAGGCTTCATGTTTCTTTCCACTGTGCTGAAGTCAACCATCCCAGGGTCTTGGTTAATGGAAGCTTTGACGTGTACATCGTGGGCATGCGCTGGGTCTGCGGTCGGGCTGAATATCATCAAGATTCCGGTCAGCGCTCTGGCTAGTGCGTATCGTCAATACAAGTACCTTCGCCGAATCCCAGATGTTCAGACAAAACTGGGCATGTTTGTGGCAAAAGCAAAAGGTTTCGTTGCTAATCAAACTGTACGCCTACGCGCTTCGATGCCGAACTTTATGCATGTTGCAATCGAATCTCAAGAGGAACTATTCGGTTCGTACACCGCCGTTTTGGCGAAATCATTTGGAGTTAAGGGTTCGGCTGGCATCGCAAAAACTCTGATGAACTATGTGCCGGTCGTGAGGGACTACCGCGACATAGAGTCCGTGCTGTACAACGAGGTGTTGAGAAACGTGCTGAATACGCCGCAGTCGGAATATGACTCAGGGTTCATGGCTGATCTTGATATCACCACCGCAATCGGCGATTATCTGGAATCGTACGAGCAAAATCCAAACCAAATTGTGATTGATAATTGGCAAAAGGCAATCGAGGATGCTTATTCTGAGGCCTCTCGACCAACCAAGCAAACAGTGAATGATCTTGGATACGGGCGCGGTGTTGCCATCAGGTTTATCCATACTTTCGCGTCGGTGATTAACATCGCGGTTCCTAATTTGTCCGGAGCAAATCTGAACTCTTCAACGATTCAGTTTGATGCAATGGTGTATGCGCGCGCCGGGGGTTCTCAGGATTTGTATCCCGTCAGTGTCGGGTCATTTGGCTCATGTACGTTCGTTGGCGAGTGCACAATGGAGGGTGGCATCAGTGTCACCATCTTCAAGGGCTCGATGATTCTTTATGGAGTATTCCCACAGAAGTGGTCGTGGACCCCACCCGGAGCCTGGCTGAAAGTGACAGTGACCTCGGTGCCGACGGCCGGAGGAGCATCAACAGTGCTGACCGGCGGAGTAGATATTCCGTTTGCTGGTTCCGCTTATGACTGCATCTCGAGGTATCAACAAATGCGACGCGACAATGGTGGCTTCGACAGTCCGGAGATCGGCAGAGTGACATCCGAGTGTGACGACATTGAGGCTTTCCTTGAGAACGTAGCCCCGGTCGGTGTTCAGCCAAGTGGAACGCCGTTGCCATGGCCGACTCAAATTCCATTTGATCCGACCAAGGAGTACTCGCCCGATACCGCATTGTTGACGAGTGCCTTTAGGTAGCTAGTCGTTTTCGTAATTGCACATACACATCTCGCCAACGTAGGCATCGGCACCTTCGGTGCAGCACCATTCCATCGTGGTGCCATGATCGCCCCAGTCGGCACGTGTCCAGCCGCGAACAGTGGCAATCTCAACGTCGTCATCACGCATCTCCCAATCCACCTTGACTGGCAACTGCCAGCACACCGATGGTTTCCATTCGGTGGGGGATTCGCCGAAATGTTCGGCAGCCAGATGCAGTGCACATCCCTCGCCACCTGCAAACCCGGTGCGGTTGTGGAAGATGCATGCACCGTCTACGACGCGGGTCGCGGAGTATTCGTCATCGCTGAACACGCCATCGCTCCCAGCCTCGGCATGAAACTGAAACAAATGTGCGGGAATGGTGGCAGCAGCGGCCGATAAGTCGCGAGCTTCATCGATGCCATCGAGTTCTGCGCCAAGCGAGCAGCACCCATGACCGAGGGTTTCGTCGGCCGTTGCATTGATGCCTTTGCAGCCCTTGCCCCAGATACAGGACCAGTTTGAGCCAAGAAAGGAACGGTCGAAACGCCAAATGGTCTCACCAGCATCGATTTCCTCGTATTTGCTCACTAAATAACCCTACGGGGTGGCGGTTGAACTATGTGACGGTGGGCACTCATATATAAGGATGAAGACATGATTCACCATTATCTCGAAGCACGTGCCGAACTTGACGCATCTGGCTCACCTTTCGCCACTGTGCGCACCAATGTTCGCGGTGTCGACATCAAGACCTTCGCTGCTGCACCCGCGAACATGCGGCAGTTGTGGGAAGGATCCGCCGCCCATGGCGACAAGGACTACCTCGTCTACGAGGATGAGCGCTACACCTACACGCAAGTCCATGCGCAAGTTCGAGTGTTGGCTCATTATCTCGTGTCACAAGGTGTCGGACCTGGTGATCGTGTTGCGCTCGCGATGCGCAACTATCCGGAATGGGTTGTCGGGTACTGGGCAACGGTGTCGATCGGTGCCGCAGTTGTCGGCATGAATGCATGGTGGAC
>JBEAXB010000074.1:0-7289 GCA_041160045.1 Actinomycetota bacterium | reverse complement strand
TCCCTCAAGAGGGCTTCTTGTTTGATGGCACGGTGCGTGACAACCTGCTGATTGCAAAGCCAGACGCCACCGAGGTCGAACTTCTTTCTGCGCTCGACAAGATTGGGCTGCGCGAACGCTTTGAAGCTCTTCCTGAAGGCCTGGATACCGAAGTGCGCGAACGTGGTTCTCGTTTGTCCGCTGGTGAGCGTCAACTGGTTGCTCTGTCTCGTGCCGCCCTCATCGACCCTGCCGTGCTTGTGCTCGATGAAGCAACCTCGAACCTTGACCCTGGAACAGAGATGCTGGTGGAAGCTGCGCTCGAGAAGTTGATGACAGGACGAAGCGTGATTGTTGTTGCGCACCGATTGTCCACTGTGCAACGCGCAGACAAGATCGCCGTGGTGGCAGATGCCCACATCTCCGAAATCGGCACCCACGATGAACTGATTTCTTTGAATGGCCACTACGCATTGCTCGCAGCAACGTGGAATAAAACCCAGCCTCAATAGTCTGTAGTCATGATCAATTCATTGCACGGAAAATCTGTTCTTCTGGCAGGCGCCACCGGTGGGCTGGGAATGGCCCTTGCAACCGAACTAGGCAAGCGCGGAGCAGTACTCACAATGGTTGGCCGTAACGCAGAAGTGTTGTCAGCGATTGCTGTTGAAGGTGCCCGCCAAGTGGCAGACCTCCGATTGCCCGAAGCATGCACCGATGCAGTTGCTGTAGCCATTGCACACGGGGGCACACTCGATGTTGTCGTCAATGCGATTGGTGTTGTTGCCTTCGGCTCCATCGAAGACTTGTCCGTCGACGCGATGGAGGAGTTGTTTCTCACGAACACCTTCATTCCGATCATGTTGGCTAAGGCATCGCTCCCGCTGATGACCGAGGGCGGAACCATTGTCAACATCTCAGGTGTCATCGCCGAACAGAACCTGCCAGGCATGGCTGCTTACGGGGCATCGAAGGCCGCAGTTGCATCATTCAGCCAAGCCTTGGCTCGCGAAGCGCGTCGCAAGAAGATTCATGTTCTTGATGCGCGCCCACCTCATACCAATACTGCTCTCAGCCAGCACCCCATCGAAGGCACTGCGCCACGCATGCCCGAAGGCCTGTCTCCTGCGTTCGTTGCCGGTGTCATCTGCGATGCAATCGAAAACAACGTGCCCGACCTTCCGAGCACCTCATTTACAACATTGAATTAAGATTCAGCTAAGTTGAACGAAGTTCTGGTGGGTAGTTCCGCCATCGAGATCAGCAGGTTCACGTGCGCATTCGTACACACATTTCAACAGCAGTCGCAGGTGCCCTCGCGGCAGTACTTTTCCTTGGTGCCTGTGGTGAATCATCATCGCGCAGCCGAAATGTCGCATTGCCCGAAGAGTCTCCGACAATAACCACGATCAATCTGCCAAATATCAGTGGGACGATTGATGTAGCAGTTGATCCTCTTGACAATGTCTATGCAGTCAATTTCGGAAGTCAGAACATTTCTCGAATCAGCGCTGACGGCACGGTTGAGGAGAACTGGTTCGAGCTGAATGAGAAGCCATATGCACTCGCTGTTGACTCGATGGGTTCCGTTTATGTTGGTGCGGCTAATGGTGTTGTCTCAAAAATCTTGTCGAGTGGAACCTTGGCGTACACCATCGACACGGAAAGCCCCGTGTGGGATATCACAGTCGATAGTGAAGGTCGCGCAATAGTTAACACCGACATTGGAAAAATTGCCAGCATTACCGCAGATGGAAGCTCGGTTGTGAAGCGGATTGCTCTGGAGATAGGCGCACGCCGAATAGCGGTCGACAAACGCGGCAACTTCTATGCGGTCAATCCGGGATTCAACATCGTGACCCTTGTGACACCCGAGGGAGTCAAGACCAATATTGCCGTCGGAGAAGTTCCGAACGATGTGAAGGTTTCTCCCTCAGGTGATGTTTACGTGGCCAACAGCACTAGCGGCACTGTGTCAAAAATTACGTATTCGCTTCCCGATGTCTCGCCGGACTCTCTCGCCATCAGCGACACCGGAATTGTGTACGTTCTCGACAAGACAAATCAATCGATCAGTCGAATCGGAATTGACGAAACTGTCGTTACTAATTGGACACAGAGCGGTGCCAAGCCAGCTGATATTGCAGTGGGACCCAATGGATCGGTTTATACCGCAAACATTGGCAGCAATGATCTGACCAAAATTACTCCTGCCAAAAATTTGACTAACTCGCCAGTTGCCGAAGAAGAGTTGCAGCCGGCTCGGAATCCTGAGTTCGCATCGCCAGTGCAGACTGCAGATGGGTTCACCGTCCAGATCGTCAATTACAGCGAGGACTTCACTTTCTCAGCCACTTCGTCTGGCTCGGGACAGGCGAGTGTTGACGCCAGTGGTTTGGTGACAGTGACTGGACTCGGTCCGGATACAGAGGCCACCGTTACTGTGGCTATGAACAGGGCTGGATATGCCGACGGAAGCGGAACTTCCAATGCTTCTTCTTTGAGGACCGCTCAGATGCCTGATCTTGGCGATCCGGTCCGAACAGCCGATGGTTTCAGCGTGGTGATCATTAATTTCGACCCAAGTTTTAACTTCGCTGTTGATACTTCCCAGGGTTCTGCATCTGTTGTTGAAGACGGTTCTGACTATCGCGTGGTTATCACCGGACTCGATCCGGATACAGCTGCCACGGTGACGGTGACCACATCGCGTGAGGGTTATGTATCAGGAACAGCCGAAGTTACTGGATCAGCCCTTGCCTTTCCGGAGAACCCCGTTCGTCCGGTCGAGGAAGAATCGACAAGCACATCAACAAGCACGTCGACAACCACTTCAACTCTTGAAACGACGAGCACGGTTGCAATTGTTGCTACAAAGACCGATGTTCTCATTGCTCCTGAGGTAATTGTCGAAGCAGTGGCATCACCTGTGGCAGGGTCTGCGGGGGTCGTCGTGAGTGTCAAGACCACCGAAGTGGTGTGCAGCACTGATTGTGTTGAAGCACTGTTGGGGGCTGCCAACATTGACAAGGGCGAAGTGAGTGTGGCGATTGGCGATGCAGACCCTGTTCCTCTGTCGCTAGACAATCCGACGAAGCTCGCCGTGGGTTCGAAGGACACTGTCCTGAAATTTTCGGTGAAGGCCTCTGGTGGCAAGGAAACAATCATCAATGTTCCCGTCACGCATTCAGCCTCGATTCCTGAGACCACAGATGGCTCTTCTGGAACACCATTACTTCTCATCATTGCGATAGTTCTGGCAGTTGCATTGTTGGCTGGTGCCGGATTGGTGATCAGAAAGCGCAACGCATAACGTTGCACGCATGAGCGAGCCGATAGCTGTTGTGGGCATGGGGATCACCATGTCTGAGGATGGCGAGCCGTTTCCGACCATTGTTCTTGATGCGCAGCTGCGGCCTGATGTGACTGACCTTGCGCGCGTGCACATGATCGACGGCATCGGTGACATACAAACATTCCTCGAACCAAATGAGGCTGGTGTGGTGCTTCGTGTGCGGTTGTCGAGCCCCGTGATAGCGCAGTTCGACGTGCAATTGCTGTTGCCAGACCACGTGCCGGTGTTGATTGATGCAGCAACGGCTGGTCATTTGCTGTTGGCTACGACAACTCCGTCGGAAACTGGTGAGAATCCGCCATGGTTGGCGATTGATCTGGATGGTGCGCGTTTGCGCTCATTGTTGGAACTGCCCGACGGCGAGTAGTTAGTCGCGAGCCACGAAGTACTTCGACTTCGGGTGGTGGCAAATGATTGCCGATGTGGTTTGTTCGGGCTGGTATTGCCAACCTGTTTCTTCACTCACTTCGATGCCGATGCGACCCGCTTCAAGAAGCTCGGCAACGCGAGCATTGTCTTCGAGGTCTGGACATGCGGGGTAACCCCAGCTGTAGCGGCCACCGCGATACTGCTGGCGAAAGAGGCCAGCAATGGACGGGCCATCTTGTTCGGCAAAGCCCCACTCGGTGCGAATGCGATGGTGCCAGTATTCGGCAAGTGCCTCGGCCATTTCGACACCAATACCGTGCAGTTCGAGGTAGTCCTGGTAGCGGTTGGCAGCGAACAACTCTGCTGCCTTTTCACTGACAGGTTGACCCATGGTCACGATGTGGAATGCGGCGTAGTCGGCTTCACCAGATTCGACTGGGCGGAAGAAGTCGGCAATGCACATGTACGGCGCAACTTTTTGGCGTGGGTAATGGAAACGAGTGCGCTCGACCGTGCGAGTTTCGTCGGTCCACACGATCAGATCATCGCCGTCACCATTGACGCAGAAGTATCCGTACACAAGTTGTGGCACAAGGAAACCCTTTGCCTTGGCCGATGAGAGTTGCTCGCGCAAAATTGGACGAATGCGATCCTTGAAATCGGCATCTGCTTCGCCGGGGTTCGGACGATATTGCCACTGGTTGCGGAACAACGCGGTCTCGTTGATGTATTCGGCGATCTCGTCGATGCCAATGCCCTTCATCACCTTGGAACCAAGGAACGGAGGAACAAACACCGTGTTGTCCATTTCGATTTCGGGGGAGCGACGTGGGATGGTGCTCGGATCTACCTCGACCTTTTCGGCGCGAGGAATCAGACGCTCGGACAATTTGCGACCGAAGTCCGGATCATCAACGCCGGACTTCTTGATGCTCATGATCTTGTCGAGAGTGGCGAGACCTTCGAATGCGTCCTTGCCGTACAACACGCGACCTTCGTAGATCTTGCGCAAATCCTGTTCGACATAGCTACGGGTGAGTGCTGCGCCGCCGAGAAGGACTGGGATCTCGCTGAGGCCTTGCTGATTGAGTTCGATGAGGTTGTCGCGCATGATGATGGTGCTCTTCACAAGAAGGCCGCTCATACCCAATGCATCGGCGCCCACTTCCTTGACCTTTTCGATCATCTCGGCGATGCCGATCTTGATGCCGATGTTGTGCACTTCGTATCCGTTGTTCGTGCAGATGATGTCGACGAGGTTCTTGCCGATGTCGTGCACGTCGCCCTTGACGGTGGCGAGAACAAGCTTGCCCTTCGAGGTGCTCTCACCAGATTTGGCCATGTGTGGTTCCAAATATGCGACGGCAGTCTTCATTGTTTCGGCGCTCTGCAGAACGAATGGCAACTGCATGCGACCGGAGCCGAACAGTTCGCCCACTTCGCGCATTCCGTCGAGGAGGATTTCGTTGATGATGTCGAGTGGCGCAATACCGCTCGCCATTGCACGCTCAAGATCATCGGTGAGGCCTTCGCGATCTCCGTCGATGATGCGCTGACGCAGGATCTGTTCGATGGTCCAGTCGGTGCGGTCTTCCTTGACAGCATCGATGGTGGACACATCAGCGAAAATTTCGAGCAACTTTGTCAGTGGGTCGTAACCAGGTGAGCGGCGATCAAAGATGAGGTCTTGACACACAGTGATTTGTTCTTCGGGGATGCGGACCAGAGGAAGAATCTTCGAGGCATGCACGATGGCCGAATCAAGACCAACAAGGCGGGCTTCGTGCAGGAACACACTGTTGAGTACTTGGCGTGTCGAAGGGCTCAGACCAAAACTGACGTTTGACAGACCAAGTGTGGTGAATGCGCCGGGAATCTCTTCTTTGATGCGACGGATTGCCTCGAGCGTGGCGATGCCGTCCTTGCGGAGGTCTTCGTCACCTGTACCGATGGGGAAGGTGAGTGCGTCAAAAATCAGATCGGAAGCCGAGAGGCCATAGCGCTCTGTTGCAATCTTGTGAATGCGGTGGGCAACTTCCATCTTCCATTCGAGATCACGTGCTTGGCCGCGTTCGTCGATCAGAAGGCAAATGACTGCTGCGCCGTAATCGCGTGCCAAGGAAAAGACTCTGTCGAGACGACTGCCTGGCTCTTCTCCGTCTTCGAGGTTTGCCGAGTTGAGAATGCTGCGACCACCGGTGTGCAACAGGCCGGCTTCCATGACTTCGGGTTCGGTGGAGTCGAGAACAAGGGGAACACTTGCCTGGCTCGCAAAGCGCGATGCGATGTGGTTCATATCGACAGTGCCGTCGTGGCCCACGTAGTCGACACACACGTCGAGCACGTGCGAACCTTCGCGAATCTGTTCGGTCGCCATCTTGACGCACGTGTCCCAGTCTTCGCGCAACATTGCATCGCGGAATGCCTTCGAGCCGTTTGCATTGGTGCGCTCGCCGATAATCAGGAAACTGTTGTCCTGTTCGAGGGTGACAGGGGAGTAGAGGGAGGAAACACTTGGTTCGAATTCGGGTGTACGCACCTTTGGTGCAACACCGCGCACAGCTTCGACCACTTGGCGAAGATGCTCCGGGGTGGTGCCGCAGCAACCACCAACAATGCCGATACCGAGTTTGGTGACATGTTGCAGATGGAACTCGGCCAGTTGTGGAGCAGTGAGGTCGTAATGGGTCTTGCCGTCGACAACGCTTGGCAATCCGGCGTTCGGAAGAACACTGATCGGAATCATCGAATGCTCACTGAGGTAGCGAAGGTGTTCCTGCATTTCAGATGGGCCAGTGGCGCAGTTGATGCCGATGACATCGGGCTTCATTGCTTGGAGCGATGCGTATGCCGCACCGATCTCGGTGCCGACCAGCATGCGGCCAGTTGTTTCCATGGTGACCTGCACCTGAATCGGTACTTCGCGGCCAACTGCCTTCATGGCGCGTCGACACGCCTGCATCGCAGCCTTGATCTGCAAGAGGTCCATGCAGGTCTCAATCAGGAAGAGATCGGAGCCGCCATCAAGAAGTCCACGGGCTTGTTCTTCATAGGAATCGCGCAGTGTCGCGAAATCAATATGGCCGAGGCTTGGCAATTTGGTGCCTGGTCCGATGCTTCCGGCCACATAGCGGGGGCGTCCATCTGTTTCGTATGAATCGGCCACGCGACGGGCAATCGATGCGGCTGCAACATTGAGTTCGTATGCCTGATCGGAGATGTTGTACTCGGCGAGCACGGTAGAAAAACTGCCGAAACTTGCGGTCTCGATGACGTCGACTCCTGCATCGAGGAATGCGCGGTGCATGGATTCGATGACATCGGGGCGGGTGAGGCACAGCATCTCGTTGCAGCCCTCGAGCGACTCGCCGCCAAAGTCCTCTGGCCCGAGGTCGAGGTCTTGTACGAACGTTCCAAAGGCACCGTCGAACACGATGACTCTGTCGTTCACGGCTTCGAGGTATGGCTGGCGATTCATGACTCCTCCACGATACTTGGATGACTGGAGTGGCGAGCGGGTATTGACTGTGTTCCTTGCACAAATCATGGTGAAAAGGCGATGTTCACATAGAGTCTTGTTATGGCT
>JBEAXB010000073.1:0-5337 GCA_041160045.1 Actinomycetota bacterium | reverse complement strand
ATGTATGCCTGTGCTTGCGCCGGTGCCACTTGCATCGGTGTGCGCATGGCCAGTTGCTCAATCTTTTCTAGTGCGCGGGCTAATGATTCGCCATTACCCAACAATTCGGCTGCTCCGCGATCGGCCTCGAATTCACGACTGCGGCTGATAGCCATCTGAATTAGGCCCGCGGCCATGGGCGCAAGCATCGATACCATGAGAATCGCCAATGGATTCGGGCGATCTTCATCGTTACGACCTCCACCGAACATGCTGGCAAACATTGCCATTTGCGCAATCGATGAAATCGCAGTGGCGACAGCTGCTGCCACCGAGCCAATCAAAATGTCGCGGTGTTGCACGTGCATCAACTCGTGCGCCATCACACCTTCTACTTCTTCATGTGTCATCGAAGTGAGCAATCCCGTTGTTGCACACACCACTGCATTGTTCGGACCACGGCCTGTCGCAAACGCATTCGGCTGTGCCGCCTCGGATACTGCAACTCGTGGCATCGGCAACCCCGCACGCTGCGAGAGTTCGCGCACCATGCCGTAGAACTCTGGGTGATCGGCCTCGGTAATGATGCGTGCCTTTGCCGACTTCAGTGCCAACGTGTCGCTGAACCAGTACGACCCACCCACCATGACAAGAGCCATCACGAGGCCGATCATGACGGCACCGGAACTTCCACCGCCCAACACGGATGCAACACCCACGATGAGGCCACCCATGGCGGCAAGAAGGATCGTTGTTTTGAAGGTGTTCTTAAACATGGTGACCCCAATTTAAGTGCTCGTATGCTTCAGGTCATGTCAGCAGACAAGATTCACCCCAACGTTCTCCGCGTCACCGAGGCAGCCAACGCCGCCGGCCTCACCATCGAGGTGCGTCAGTTCCCCGAAGGAACAAAGACCGCCCAAGATGCCGCCGATGCCATCGGCGTCACCGTTGGCCAAATCGTGAAGAGTCTTGTCTTTGGTGTCGACGATGAAATCGTGATGGCCCTTGTCAGTGGCTCAAACCAGCTCGACGAAAAGAAACTCGCCGCAGCCGCCGGGGGAGCCAAGTGCAAACGCGTCGACGCTGACGCCGTCCGTGCCGCTACCGGTTACGCCATCGGCGGCGTGCCTCCCTTTGGTCACAGCACACAGTTGCGTGTGTTTGTTGATCCGGACTTGTTGCAGTACGACGAGGTGTGGGCTGCTGCAGGAACGTGGAACGACAACTTTGGTGCAAACCCGAATGACATCGTGCGAGTCGCAGGCGGCGTGGTCACCGACCTGAAACGCGCCTGATCAGTTGGGTCGTATGCTTCTTTTATGAGCCATGTCACGAATCCGAACGAAGACTGGCGCGGGGTCGATGTCGGTCAGATTCGGCATCAATTGGAAATGTCGACCAAGGAACGTGTCCGCGACATGGTCCACGCAGCCAACGTGATGTTGTCCATTCGGGAAAATGCCCTAGCTTCGCGCCAGCACAAGAGGGGGTAAGCCATGTTCGATCCCGTTCGAATTTGTTCGATTCTTCTCGAGGAAGAAGTCGACTTCGGACATCGACGTCATTCCATCTCGCGATCGCTCAAACCTCGATCGCCTTGGTCGAGCTCTCACGCGAATGAATGCCATGATCCGAGTCTCGGGCGACCCTGTTCCTACGAAGATCGACGGAGCATTCCTTGTGAACATGCCGCACATGCTCAATCTGGTGACCGATTTCGGAGAGATGGACCTCACCTTTACACCCGCGGGAAGTGCTGGAGATTTCGAAGGTTGGAGCCGAAACGCGACTCCCGAGGAAATCGAAGACGGAGTGACGGTTCTTGTGGCCTCGCTCGATGACATCATTGATTCGAAGCGTGCTGCAAACCGTCCCAAAGACCAAATGGCGTTGCCCTACTTAGAGTCACTACGCGACGAGCTTCAACGTCAGTCCGACGATTAGGTTTTATAAACCAATGGAGGCGTGCCGCCCTTTGGTCACAGCAGGAACGTGGAACGACAACCTTGTTCGCTTAGCGTTTGCGCGCCATCAAGAGTCCATCGCCGACGTTGAGAAGTACGGTGTCGACGCGTGGGTCGTTGGCGACATATGAGTTCAGACTCCGAAGTGCAGATGCATCGGCATCCTTCGAGTCTGTGAGTACTGCACCGAAATAGAGCGCGTTGTCAAAGAGGATGATTCCGCCTTGACGCATCATCGGGAGAAGTATCTCGTAATAGTTGTGATAGCCAGTCTTGTCGGCGTCAATGAAGACAAAATCAATAGGGCTATCTGGTTGAAAATTCTTGAGTGTCTCTGCTGCCGAGCCGATCACAACATCGATTTTGTCTGCCACTCCTGCACGTGCCCAGAACGGTCGGCCGACATCAATGAACTCGTTGCTGATATCGAAACATGTCAGACGGCCATCTTCATCGAGTGCTTGAGCAATGCAAAGCGCCGACAACCCGGTGAAGGTCCCGATTTCAACAGCGCGATGTGTTCCGATGAGGCGTGCCAGCCAAGTGAGCAATGGTCCCTGTTCCTCAGCAATCTGCATGATGGCTAAGCCTTCCATCGCTTCTTTCGTTGCTTCCACGAGCTCGGCGTTGACAGGTGGTTGCGCAGTGGAATGTGCAACCAGATAAGCCTTCAACTCGGCCGTGACGGCAACTCCTTTGTTTTCTGAATCTGCCATGTGCCTTGTTCTCCCCGTTTCGAGTCAATCAAGTTTTGTCAACTGACAAAATTAAGAGTACCCTTAGGAATCGTGAAGACCAACCCACAACACCCCTCCAATCCCGGACGTCAACGCAGAGTCAGTAGCGAAGACGTCCGAATAGCAATCCTTGACGCGGCAGCCAAGGAGTTTGCGCTTCACGGATACGACGGTGCATCCACTCGGGCAATTGCGGAACGTGCCGGTGTATTTCAAGCACAACTCGGCTATCACGTCGGTGACAAAGATGCGCTATGGAAAATGACCATTGATCGTCTCTTTGGTCGTTTGCGTTCTCATCTCGAAACCGGAATTTCTCTCTCCCCAGATGAGGCACCAGCGGACCCGGTGGCGTTGTTCTCGGGCATTATCCGTCGTCATGTTGAATACACCGCGCGTCATCCTGAGTTGCATCGCATCATGTTGATTGAAGCGGCACAGTCCACAAAGCGAACCAAGTATCTGCTCAATGAACATGTGCGTCCGATCATTGCAGTGTTGCAATTGCTGTGGGCAGACGTTCTTGCAACTGGTCGCGGTGGTAACCGAACAGCCGAAGATGTCTTTATGTTGATGATTGCGTTAGCGCCCTTGCCATTCGCACAGTCTGCACTGATGAAGCCCTTGCTTGGTGCGCAATATTGTGACCCAATTCGACATGCCCACACAATTGAGAAATGGATTCTTGGATGAACACTGACACAACTATCAGAGCAACAGTGGGGAACGACCACTACGAGATTTATGCAGTTCCTGATGGAATCATCGTCGAAAAAGATGTGATGATTCCAACAACGCAAGGGCCGCGACTAGCTGCGAATGTGTTTCGTCCAGAGAAGCCCGGCCGTTACCCAGTTCTGTTGTGTTGCACCACATACGGCAAGGACCTGCACCCTCTCGATTACACACTTGCCGGACGTGGTCCCGCCAACAGATCAATCGGACTCGACATGGGTGACATGCGTGTGAGCGAAGCAACACCTTTTGAAGCAGCCGACCCCGGCTATTGGGTTCCTCATGATTTTGTTGTTATGCATGTGGATGCGCTTGGCTCAGGCAAGTCAGAGGGTGAAGCGGCGCTTGGGCTTGGCAATGAGGTGATCTCCGCATTCTGCGATGCCGTCGGATGGGCGTCAGATCAAGAATGGAGCAATGGCAAAGTCGGACTAAACGGTGTGTCATATCTGGCAGTTGTGCAATGGCCAATTGCTGCCCGCAAGCCGCGTGGATTGTCCGCGATTGCACCGTGGGAGGGTTTCAATGATGTGCTTGCCGACTTGGTGACACAAGGCGGAATTCCCGAGACTGCATTTTTTCCGTGGTGGATGTCGGGGGAGAAAAGTGCATCACCAGCTGATGATGGCGGCCCGTACTTTTCGAGCGTGAAGCCAACAGTTGAGCCAGGAGCATTTGCAGCACTCGCCGGATTGTCGCTTGGATTGACACCGAACCGTATTGATTTTCCCGTGCTGCCACCTGATTTCTCTGCAATCGAAGTACCCGCACTCATCTGTGGTTCATGGTCGGCACAGGGGCTTCACTCGCGTGGTGCCTTTATTGGGTTTGAAAAGATTGCATCCCAACACAAACATCTCTACACGCATGGTCGTCATGAGTGGACAGTCTCGAACAGCGCCGATGCACTTGAATTTCAAAGAAAGTTCTACGAGCAATATCTGCGCGGCAATGACCAGAAGCTTCCGACGGTCCGCCTGGAAGTACGACAGTCGCTCGAAGAGCACACTGTGCGTTACGAAGATGCTTTTCCTCTCTCGTCTGCTACACCGACTCCGTTCTTTCTCGATGCGTCGACGCAAACATTGGGACCAATCCCGCCAGTGGGTGAAGTAACGGCATCGTATGACAGCACGTCTGCGACAGATGGGTTGACATTCCGTCATACCTTTACTGAAGACACGGAGATCACTGGTCCGATGGCACTGCGCTGTTTCGTGAGCATCGATGAAGGGTTCGACATCGATCTCTTCGTCGGCCTGCGTAAATTTGACGTAAATAATTGCGAAGTGGAATTCTGGAATCGTCTTTCACGTCACGACATCATGACTCGGGGATGGCTACGTGCTTCTCGGAGGCCCGGTGATGATGTGCGTGATTCGCTTACGCCAGCTGCGCAGTATGAAACAGAATTGTTAGTTCCATTGAACGAAGTGATCGAGATGAACGTTGAGATACTTCCTTCGAGCACGTTCTTCGAAAAGGGAAGCACACTCGTGCTTGAACTGCGAGGTCGTGATGTCACTGAATTGCCAAACTTCCAGCATCATCGCATCTTCAATTCTGGTCAGCACACTCTGTATACGGGGCAGAGGTTTCCTAGTCGGCTCCTCGTTCCAGTAGTGCCGAGGCACTGAGCACGAAGAGTTGCCTAAACCAATGGTGGCGTTCCGCCCCTGGTCACACGACGCAGTTGCGTGTGTTCGTTGATCAGGACTTGTTGCAATACGACGAGGTGTGGGCTGCTGCGGGATCGTGGAACGACAACTTCGGTGCAGCGTGAGCGGACATCATGCGTGTTACAGGCGATGTGGTTATCGACCTGAAGTGCAAGTGATTTATCGCGCTCAGAATTTCAACGCGATTCCGGTTTCTCTTTCTGAGAGTTCCCAAAGTTTGCGGATATTTGTCCTGTTGTT
>JBEAXB010000072.1:0-5393 GCA_041160045.1 Actinomycetota bacterium | reverse complement strand
AACGCGGTACAAATCGCCGAACTACTGATTAAGTAATTCGGCTGCCGACTCGGCGCCGGCTTCTTCAGCGACTGACGCTTCTGTGACGGCCTCTTCAACAATCGGCTCTTCGTCTTCGATGTCGTCAGTCGGGATACCTTCGGCATAGCAACCACCAGCAACGATTGCGTTGACGGCTTTGCGCAGACGCAACGCATCGAGTGGCTTGATGATCCATCCGTCGGCACCGCTTCGGCGTGCGAGGTGCACATCGGCAACCCGGTCGAGCAACATGAGAACCGGCACGTGAGGAAGTGCGCCACTTGAATGATCGAGACGAAGATCCATCGTGACCGCCATGCCGCCCATGCTTCCGATCTGAAGATCGAGAATCGCGATGTCGGGAGTGCGTTCGGCGACCGCTGGAGCAACGAGGCGACCATTAGAGACGACTTGAACCGTGGTGGATGGAGATCCGAGAACAGCTTGGATTTCATCGAGCACCCATTGGGCGTCTGTGGCGATCAAAATATGCACGTCTCAGACTTTACTGCTGTGCAGGTGGCGCTGCGAGTTGATGGGCAAGAGTGCCAATCGATTCCATGTCGTGGATATCGGTGGACAGTTCGGTGGCCGAGGCCACTTCTACCTGCGGGAAGGTGATCTTTGTGCGGTGGATGAACGCCCCGACGCCGAGATCTGCGAGGTCGGCGTCTTCGCACAAACCAGCGACCAATTCGTGGGCGATGGCAACATCTCCGGTGGTGGCCTGCGCAAGGGCATGTTCGGACGCAACAGTGAGTGCATCAAAACGTGGAGGCATGCGGTTCGAGACAATGAGACGAAGAGTGATCTTGAGCCGCGAAAGCTCGGACACGAAGAAATCCGCTTCGGCAAGTGCATCGGGTGATGGTGCCGCCACAATCACGAATTGGGTTGCATCACTGCGCAAGGTACGGGCAACTGCAAGTGCGCGCCGAGAAAATTCTGTTTCCATTCCATCGAAGGCACGAAGGAATGCTGCAGCACCAGTGAGTGCATCGCCACCCACCACCATGGAGATTGCTTTGAGCACCGGCTGCATCGCTGCATTTGCCAGACGGAAACCACCGCGGCCCGGAGCAACCATGACTTTGACAATCGGATGCTTCAGGAAGCGCGCTAATCGTTCGGGAGATTCGAGAAAATCAAGTGCATTGCGCGATGGCGGAGTATCGACGATCACCAAATCAAAACGCGGATCGTTGTACAAGCAATGCAGTCGTTCCGCGGCCATGTAATCACGGGTCCCGGACAAACTGCGCGACAAGCTGCGGTAGAACGAATTGTTCATCACTTCTTCAGCACGTTGCGGATTTGGTGATGTGTCGCGCACCAACGAATCGAAGGTCTCCTGTACATCGAGCATGGTGACCCACAATTCACCAGTGGTTTCAAGGGGAACTCGCTGAATTTCATTTCCGATGCCTTCGCCCAAACCAATGGCGTCGGCGAGTCGACGTGCCGGATCAATGGTGATGACAACGACTCGGCGACCTGATTGTGCTGCCTGCAGACCGAGTGCAGCAGCAACACTTGTCTTTCCTACGCCACCTGTTCCGCACGTGACGATGATTTGCGCACGTGCGCAGATGTCGGCAACCGCACTGTCACTCATGGCAGTTTCCTGATTGCTGCTTCCAGGTCATCGGCCATCAGCGTGATCAGAGATTCACCACTGAGGCGTCGACGCATGACGGTGAGTTGCGGGAGTTCCAACGAATCTGTCAGCACACCGATTGCTTCGGTTTGTGCCTTGCCGCGCAGAGCAATGTATTCGTATGCATCGCGCATGGTTGCTTCGAGCTGGGATGCGTCGACAACCGGCACTTCAGGATCGCATTTGTTGACAACAATCGGAGCAAGCGTCATGTGTGCGGTTTCGCGCAGTTCTTCGGCGGCTTCGCAAGTTTCAGTGACTGGTGTAATCGCAGCGGTGGTGACGAGCATCAACTTGCAGCGGTTGCCGTCGCTCAACATCTCAAGCACTTCGTCTGCTTGTTGGCTGATGGGGCCGGTTCCGATGGCGCGCTTCAACTGCAACGGTGCGCGTACCAAGTCGAGTGCATGTCCTGCGGCCGGACCATCAATGATGATCACGTCTGCTCTTTTTTCTTGTTCGAATGCCTTGATGCGCCCCAGCACCAAGAGGTCGTCGAGGCCGGGGGCAGTGGTGGCCACCAATTCCATGATTCCGGACTTGGCCAACTGACGTGACAGAAGTCCCAGGCCTTTGGTGGCGAGGTAATCAGACAGGGCTCGACCAGGGCTGACCGTGATTTGTTCAAGAAGTTCGTGAGTGGGGATGCCAACTGCAGGTTCTGTCAGCGAGACTAAGAGGGTACGCAGACCACTGCGGGCAGACAGGTGGGCAAGGGACGTCGCAACAGTCGATTTCCCAACGCCGCCTTTGCCAGCAACAATAAGGACACGCTGTGCCGTGAAAAAGTGGTGTGGTTCCATAAAGAAGGAGAGACCATTGAGGGTAGGCGCAAAAAGACGCATCGTGTGCGGACTGGCACTAGTAATTGTCGGCCCAGTACTTGGCCTGATGTCTGTCAGCGGTGCAAGCGCAGCTGACGACACGCAGAAGCTCGCTCCGGTCGACGTGGTCGAGGTCAGCGGCATGATCGATTCGATCGTGGCGGATTCCATCGAGAAGGCAATTACCCGTTCGCAGGCCAATGGTGCCCAGGCGCTCGTGTTGCAACTGAATACCCGTGGAGCCGTGGTTGATCGCGATCGCATGGCAGAGGTTCTGACCGCGATGACCAACTCGAAGATTCCGATTGCCATTTGGGTAGGCCCAAGTGGAGCCCGTGCGTATGGTTTGCCAGCACAAATGCTGGCAGTTGCAGATGTGACAGCCATGGCACCTGGTGCCCGTATTGGTCGCACCGGAACCATGCTCACCGTCAACGATGAACTGGTCACGTTTGGTGCAGCCGATGATGTTTTGGCCACTGGAACCCTTGGCTTTCTTGAAGCGCGCGAGGAAAATGCGCTCAAGTTCTCCACCGATGATCGCGGCGTACCTGTGTTGCGCAACATGCTGTTCGCGCTCGACAATCTCACGATTCGCGGAACAACTCTCGACACGGTGACCGATGTACTTAATTCCACAGGTCAGGTCACTCGGGAAGCAACAACCGTCCGTTTCTTCAAACTGGGCCTTGTGCCGCGTTTGTTGCACACAGTGGCTAGTCCACCATCGGCGTATCTTCTCGTCACTATTGGTCTTGCGTTGTTGTTGTTTGAGTTCTTCACAGCCGGAATCGGTATTGCTGCATTCGTCGGCGCAGTGTGTCTGATCATGGGTTGCATGGGAATGGGTGCGCTTCCCATGAGTGGATTCGGAATTGCGTTGCTACTTGCGGCGTTCGTTGCTTTTGCCGTTGATGTGCAAGTGGGTGTTCCGCGATTATGGACTGGAGTAGGTCTTGTTTTGTACACACTGGCATCGTTCACCATGTTCCAGTCGGTTGATGGTGTCACGATGCGACCAGGTTGGCTGTCGTTATCTGTGTGTATCTCGAGCGTTGCGCTCACGTTTATCGCCGGCATGCCATCGATGGTGCGCACCCGATTCGCCACACCAACAATCGGTCGCGACAATCTTGTCGGGACAACCGGTGTTGCTGTTGGTGATGTGAACCCTGAAGGAATTGTTCTGGTGGATGGTGCACAGTGGCATGCACGCACAAACCGTGCAACACCATTGGCAAACAATGCTGCAATGCGCGTTGTTGGCATCGATGGTGTCACCTTGCAGGTTGAGCCTCTTGAAGGTGCAGCCAAGGATTATCGCGAGGCGCGTTCCTCGCACTAGGCACCGCATGTTTCTTCTCATCATCTCTCTTGTCGTGGTGTTGCCACTTCTTGAGCTGTACGTCATCGTGCAGGTGGGACAACAGATGGGTCTTCTGCCAACGATTGCACTGCTCATCATCGTGTCGGCGGTGGGTACATCATTGGTGAAACGAGAAGGCCTCAAAATCTTCAAGGAGTTCACTGCCGCAATTCGTCGGGGAGAAGAACCATCAGTACAAATCGTCCATGGCGTGTGCATTCTCGTCGCCGGTGTTCTTCTGCTGGCACCTGGGTTCGTCTCCGACATCGTGGCAATCTCGCTTTTGCTGCCCCCGACGCGGGCGTTCATCACCATGGTGGTCCTGCGTCGCAGTCGGGCAAAGATCACAGTGATACGTGCAACACACTCGGGACCTATCGTTGAGACGAAGGGGCAATTGTCATCGACTTTCGAAGTCATCGACATTGAGCCGCACGAGGGGGACAACACGCAATGAGCAATGCACCGAAGGCAACAGACGAACCATTTGATCCGCACACTGTTCCGGTGAAGCCCGCTGCAACTGTTTTGCTGGTGCGTGACGCAGTCGCTGGTGGCATCGAAGTGTTCATGCTGCGACGTACGTTCAACGCTGCATTCGCAAGTGGCATGTTTGTTTTCCCAGGCGGCAAAGTGGATGATGTTGACGGTGTTGATGAGATTGCAAGTATTTGTGATGGGCTCACCGATGAATACGCCAGCTCTCTATTGGGCATCCAAAGTGGCGGTCTTGCCTATTGGGTCGCGTGCATTCGCGAATGTTTCGAAGAGGCCGGGGTCTTGCTCGCACGCCATGAACAGACCGGACATGTCGTACGTTTCGACGAACCCGAAATTGTCGAACGTTTCAATGTCGAGCGCAAGAACATTTACGACGGTTCAGTTGCGCTGCTCGAACTCTGCATGCGCGAAGGGCTTCGACTCACCACGGATTCGATTCACTATGTCAGCCACTGGATCACACCGGTCGGTGAGAAGCGTCGCTTCGACACACGATTTTTCATCGCACGTGCACCTGCGGCGCAAGAGCCGTTGCATGACGACGGAGAAACAATCGAGAGTTTCTGGATCAGCCCACAGGAAGCAATCGACAGAGCGCATGAACGCGATCTCATGTTGATGCCGCCCACAAAAGCGAACATCGAATTCCTGCTCGATCACGGCACCACTGATGAAGTGATGGCGGCTGCTGCAAAAATTGGTACGCCTCAAACCATCCTGCCGAAAATTAAAATCGACTCTGATGGCCGTGTGATTGGTATTGCTATGCCTGGGGATTCTGACTACGACGTACTGTGACCACCACGTCTTCGTCGCGGGCTGAACAGCCCGCCATGTCGTCGACTTGCGGTGTCTCTTCAATGATGCGTGCGGCAATCGCTGTGAATATCTGTGCGGCTGTTGATGACGATGTCAGCACGAGCGGCTCGCCCATGTCGCCACCAGCAGCAACTGCTGGTTCGATCGGAATCTGACCAAGCAGTTCAACGCCCACTTCATCAGCGAGAGCTTGTCCGCCACCAAC
>JBEAXB010000071.1:0-5432 GCA_041160045.1 Actinomycetota bacterium | reverse complement strand
AACACCCAACTGAACAGCCATCGCAACTGCAGCGGCAAGATTTAGAGCATTATGGTCACCGCGCAGCGGCAAGTGGCACTGATACTCAACACTGTCGATCACCAAGTGAACATCGACTCCACGAGATGTTGGGACGACCGATACCACTCGCACCGTTGCTTTCGGCGATGTTCCGAACGTGGAGACCCGACTGTTGTGCATCGTTGCTTGCACGAGATCTGCACTGCCCGCATCATCAGCATTCAGAATCACCGCACCGCTTGTGCGAGAGACCGCATCTGCAAAACATTGTTTGAGCGCATCGAAGGTTTCGAAATAGTCCAGATGATCCACGTCGATGTTGGTCACAATCAGGGATTCGAGGGGCAACACATCGAGTGTCCCGTCGCTTTCGTCTGACTCGATGACAAGCAATGATCCGTCGCCGTGGGCACCCCCCACTCCGATGCCAAGCAATTCGGCACCGATAATGGAAGACGGCTGCTGCCCAGCCGCATCAAGAATCGTTGCCAGCAGAGCCGACGTGGTGGTCTTGCCATGAGTTCCAGCCACGCCGACCGCGCGAGTGGCTGCACACAGAGATGCCAACATCCCTGAGCGATGCCTGACAGGGATACCGAGGCGATGGGCCTCGGCGATTTCTACATTCTCGACAGGAATGGCTGTGGAGTACGTGACGACATCGACACCGTGAACAAGACCGGCATCATGCCCAATCGTGATGCCAACACCTGCACGGCGCAACTGTGTAATCACTCCCGAATCGCGTAGATCAGACCCAGTGACCGTGTGCCCCATCTGGACAAGCAGCAATGCAATGGCACTCATACCGGGACCGCCAACGCCCACCACATGACAATGAAGTGGTGACGCGAGGCTGACAATCGGTTCGGGTTGGCGACGGGCAGAGGAAAGCAAGGGCTCTATTGTCTCACGCGACAGTGCTCAGCGAGCGACGCTCTGAATCAGGTCGACCAAAGCCTCGCTCCGGTGCTTGTCCCCCATGGCTCGGGCAGCACCTGCCAGCGCTGTGCGCCGCGCACGATCTGTCAGTAATTGCGCCACAACCTGTGCGACGCGACCGTCGGCACACGCGGCATCATCGGCCAGAATCGCAGCGTCGTTATCTGTCAACCATCGAGCATTGAGTTCTTGATGATTGTCGGCAGCGCCCGGCCACGGAACAACAACTGCAGCGATACCCACAGTGGCAATCTCAGCCACGGTGCTTGCCCCCGCCCGACAAACAAGAACGTCGAGCGAGGCATAGAGATCTTTCATGTTCGACTCATATCCGACGCGAATGTATTGCGCGCCTGCTGGCACATGCGGCATTGGTGCGCGAACAAATCGATCTCCGACAACGTGATACACAACCACGTTTGCCACCCCAGCCTCCTCAGCTGCACCAAAGATCTGCGCTGCACAATTGTTCAGAACTTCAGACCCGAGCGAACCACCGGTAATGGCAACGACCGGCGCGTCAGACGCAATGCCCAAACGAACCCGAGCTGCGTCGCGCTCCTTCTCCACTCCAAGAGTGCGCAATTCCTGGCGGACGGGAGCCCCAGTCACTGCTGCCCGCGGCAAATCACTTCCGTCGAACGCCACCGCACTCACCGTTGCATGTTTGGCTTGTCGACGTGTCGCTAATCCGGGCAAACGGTCGTAACTCACACACACGAGCGGAATGCCGGCAGCGATTGCTGCACGCGACATTGGTTCACTCGCATACCCGCCAACAGAGATCACAACCCGAGGCTGCCACTTCTTGATCAGGCGACGAGCCATCAATCGACTGCGCAACAATCGGAATGGAAGAACAATGTTGCGACCGATATTGCGCATGGTCACGCTTCGCTGCAGACCAGAAATCGGTAGGTACTCGGCTTCCACAAGATGGTCGGCCATGAGGGTTTGCTCGACGCCACGACGAGACCCCACATATGCAATCGCTGCTGGGTCGTGCCCTGCCTCAATCAGCATTTCGCAGATGGCACGTGCAGGAATCACGTGACCACTTGTTCCACCTCCGGTGACAACTGCAAATTTTTGTTTGCTCACGAATCAGATTTCACGTGCCGCGCAACATTGAGCAAGAGACCAGCCGCAGCCATCGAGGCAATCATCGATGAGCCTCCGTAGGACAAAAATGGAAGCGTCAAGCCGGTCATCGGCAGTGCGCCGACAACGCCACCAATGTTGATGACGGCTTGAAAGCCGAACCAGGCCGAAACACCACCCGCGATGAATGCTCCGTGGGTGTCCGGCGACGCAACGGCAACTTGAACCCCAAAGAACACGAGGCACAAGAAGCCACCAATCACCATCAAGGTGCCAAAGATTCCGAGCTCTTCGGCGATGACAGCAAAGATAAAGTCGCTGTATGCAAGCGGAACATATCCCCACTTGCTCGTGCCCGAACCGATTCCGGTTCCGGTCGCTCCACCGTTCGCGATACTCAACAATGATTGATACACCTGATAACCGACATCGCCCTTGGTTTTTTCCAGGTTCATGAACGCAAACATTCGTTGACTCGCGTTACTCGCAAAGTTCAGCACGAGGAAACCCATGAACCCGACTCCCGCCGTGGTGGCGACCAGTTGCTTCATCGGCAGTGCGGCCATGAACATCATCAACAGGATGATTCCGGCAAAGATCAACGCTCCGCCGTAATCCTTCTGTAACCCCGAAAGACCAGCGGTGATCATCATGGTTGCGAGCATCGGACCAAGCACAATCGACACGATCTGAACGGAACGATGGCGGTGTGACAGCAGGTTTGCACAAAAGAGCACCGTGGCAATCTTCATGAACTCAGAGGGCTGCATTCGGAACGGACCAATATCAAGCCATGCTTTTGCACCATTGGTCAATTGACCTTTCAGGAACACAAACGTGTTGAGAAAGAGAACAATGCCAACCGCAGGCATTAAGAGACGCGGGTTTCTCCATGATTGGTAGGGCATTTTGAAAGCGACCCACATGGCAATGCCACCGAGCAGAACCCAAATTAATTGACGCTGAAACATCGACCATGCAGACAAGCCCGAATGAAGACTGGTGACTGAAGACGACGACAGCACCATGACGAGTCCGAGCATGACGAAGGAAGCAACGATGATCAGAATCCAGAAGAAAACGGCGGGCGGCTTTTCGAGAGGTATGCGATATTTCTCAGCAACTCCGGTGCGGCGAAGCGTCGCTTCGCGGCGATCCTTCAGCGAGAGGGGACGTTTCGTAGTTTCAGATGATGACATCATTGACTCCTTGATTTGTCGGTGAAGAAAGTGCGGACGTGCATTTGGAAATCATCGCCACGTTCGTTGTAGTTGCGATACCAGTCGTAACTTGTGCAACCAGGCGACAACAAGACAGAGACGCCAGGAGAAGCCATTTCGGCTGCCGCCGCAACAGCGTCCTTCATTGATTGGGCATTAACGACCGGACAAATTCCGACAAAGGCATCGGCAATCAATTGTGCATCGTCACCGATTGCGACAACGCCGCGCATTCGACCCGGTTCGGATGCGAGTTGGTTCAGGTCAAGATCCTTGTTTCGGCCACCGGCAATCAGGACAAGATCGTCAAAGGCACGGATCGCAGTCAACGCAGCATGCGGACTGGTCGCCTTTGAATCGTCAAACCACGATGAACCATTGAACTCACCCACCAGTTCGATCCGATGATGCGCTGAGGTGAATGTTCGAAGCGGAACGGATACACCGTTGATTGGGCAAAGACCGGACTCCACAGCAAGCGCCGCTGCGGCCAGCGAGTTCGTGATGTCATGGGGCATCGAACGCCACAAATCCTTCTGCGTTGTCACTACTCCGTGCGGAGACAGCAATACACCCGATTCGAAGCGATAGTCACCGTGTGATAATCCAAACGTCACAACCCGAGCATCGCTCTGGCGGGCCGCTTCAACAATGATCGGGTGATCGGCAGAGGCAATTGCAACATCACTGGCCAGAGCATGCGACCACAATTTCTTCTTCGCATCCGTGTAATTGGCAAGCGTTCCGTGCCAATCCAGATGATCAGGAGCAATGTTCAACCACACCGAAGCGTTGCAACGGAACATGTCGGTGAACTGGAGCCGAAAACTGGAACACTCAACGACAAAGACATCGACATCGTCGTCGAGGGCAGCCATGAACGGAACATCGGTATTGCCCACCTCCGCCACGCGAAACTCATTTGCCCGCAAAATTGTGGCCGTGAGCATTGTCGTTGTTGTCTTGCCGTCCGTGCCGGTGACGCCAAGTATCGGGCGGGCACCGCCAACACGGGCCTGTTCCCATTCGTACGCAACGTCAATCTCGGTGCGAATAGAGATCCCCTTCTCGATTGCTCGACGAATCACTTCGTGATGCAGCGGCACCCCTGGAGCAGGCATGAGCGTGTCGACCCCATCGAGGAATTCATCGATCGACGTTGACTCGCCCATCGAGACCCACGTTGCATCCAACGAATCGGCAAACGCACGATGGTCCGAACCACCCGCGTCGTCGCTCACAACAGTGTCGATTGCCCGGGATGCGAGAGCTGTGGCCACGGCGCGACCCGTGAGTGCGAGTCCGAAAACTGCAACGCGATTCATGTCATCGCCCTGCGAACGAATCGGCAATGTGCGTGAAATCGGCGATGAACATGCCCACTGCAACTGCAACACAAATTCCAGACAAAATCCAGAAGCGAATGATCACAGTTGTCTCTGGCCACCCGAGCAACTCGAAGTGGTGATGAATGGGCGACATGCGAAAGAGTCGCTTCTTTCGACCCGAGGCCTTGAACACTCCCATTTGCAGAGCAACAGACCCTGCTTCCATCACATTCAAGGCACAAATCAACGGCAACAAGAGATGCGTGTTCGTGGCAACAGCCAAGAGGCCAAGTGCTGCACCGATACCAAGCGCACCGACGTCACCCATGAAAATTCGCGCTGGTGCGGCGTTCCACCACAGGAACCCACCGCATGCTCCGGCCATCGCTGCAGAAAAAACCGCCAAGTCGAGCGGGTTGACGAGGTGGTACACATCGGGGTTACGAAAAGCCCAATACGCAATCACCGTGAAGGCAAGAAACCCAAACAGTGCAGACCCAGCTGCAAGCCCATCTAATCCGTCGGTCACGTTGACTGCGTTTGTTGTTGACCACACCATGAGTGATGTCCACACAACCCACAACACAGGAGACAGGTTCCAACCGGGAAGATCGAACCGAGTGAATGACAATGTTTCGCTGACTCCGGTGCCAAGAAGCATCCACGTCATCACCGCTACCACCAACCCGAAAGTGATGTAGCCCTTTTTCTTCCACAGGATTCCGCGGTTGTGGGATTTGCGAACCTTGAGAAAATCGTCGAGGAAGCCCATGACGGCCAAGATTGCACAGCCGGCCCACATGATCATTGCCTGGTCGGA
>JBEAXB010000276.1:0-2563 GCA_041160045.1 Actinomycetota bacterium | reverse complement strand
CGCAGGCGCCTTTGGAGCCACGGACTTCGCAAACTTCTTCGCGACAGGCTTGACAACTTTTGCAGTCGGCATTGCCTTCTGAGGAAGCCCAAGCATTGGTGCGAGGTAGTAACCGGTGTAGCTACCTGCAACTGCAGCAACATCTTCCGGGGTTCCTTCGGCAACGACGAGGCCGCCGCCTCGACCACCTTCAGGACCAAGATCAATCAGCCAGTCGGCTGTCTTGATCACATCAAGATTGTGTTCGATGACGAGAACGCTGTTGCCTTGATCAACGAGTCGTGAAAGAACTGTCAACAATCGACGAACGTCTTCAAAATGAAGCCCAGTCGTCGGTTCGTCAAGGAGATACATGGTGTGACCTGTTGAGCGTTTTGCAAGTTCGCTAGCCAGCTTCACACGCTGTGCTTCACCACCCGACAACGTGGCCGAGACCAACATCGACGAGTGTCTGCATGTGTCGAGCGATCGATGGCTGGTTCGAGAAGAACTCGAGTGCTTCTGAAACAGGCATGTCGAGAATCTCGGCGATGTTCTTTCCCTTGAATGCAATCTCCAACGTGTCACGGTTGTATCGCGCGCCCTTGCACACTTCACACGGAACGTACACATCTGGTAGGAAATGCATCTCGATCTTGATTGTGCCGTCGCCCGAGCAGGCTTCACAGCGTCCGCCAGGCACATTGAAACTGAATCGCCCAGGTTGATATCCACGAACTTTGGCTTCGGGGGCTGCTGCAAACAACTTGCGGATTGAATCGAAAACACCGGTGTATGTAGCCGCGTTAGATCGTGGCGTACGACCGATCGGTGACTGGTCCATGTCGATGATCTTGTCGATGGCAGAGATGCCTTCAACCTTCTTGTGACGACCCGGAGAATCCTTGCTCTTGTAGATCTCCTGCATCATTGCAGGCAGCAAAATGTCGCGAATCAATGTGCTCTTCCCACTACCAGACACACCCGTGACCGCGACAAAACATCCCAATGGAATCGAGACATCGATATCTTGAAGGTTGTGCTCCTTAGCGCCGCGAACAATTATTTCGTGTCCGCTTGGCGAGCGCCGAACGGAAGGAACAGCGATCGAGGTTTTACCGGTGAGGTAATTGCCGGTGATTGATTCCTTTGCTTTGCCGATTCCGGCGACGGGACCGCTGTACACAACCCAGCCTCCGTGCTCTCCGGCACCAGGACCAATGTCGACAATCCAATCGCTTTCGTTGATTGTCTCTTCATCATGCTCGACAACGATCACGGTATTGCCTAGGTCGCGCAATCGAATCAAGGTTTCGATGAGTCGTCGGTTATCGCGTTGGTGCAAACCGATGCTCGGTTCATCCAATACATACAAGGTGCCGACGAGTCCTGAACCAATTTGACTTGCCAAGCGAATTCTCTGAGCTTCACCGCCAGCCAACGTGCCAGCTGCACGAGACAGGGTGAGATAGTCAAGACCGACATCAAGAAGGAATCCGAGACGTGCGTTGATCTCCTTTGTGATGCTGACAGCAATCATGGTGTCGCGCTCGCTCAATGTCAGTCCGGCCAGGAAAGCTGCCGAATCGGCAATCGACATATCGCACACATCGGAAATATGGACATCGTTGACGGTGACGGCCAAAGTGGCAGGCTTCAGACGAGCACCACCGCATGCCGGGCACGGCACTTCGCGCATGTACGTTTCGAACTGCTCGCGCATGTGATCGCTTTCGGCATCAACATGGCGACGCTTGATCCACGGAATCACACCTTCATAAGACGTGCTGAATTGACGCACTTTGCCGAACCGGTTCTTGTACTTGACCTGCATGGCACCGACTTGTCCGTGCAAGACAAGCTTCTGCTGTTTGGCTGTGAGTTTGTCCCACGGCTTATCAAGGTCGATGTCCTCTTGATCTGCGATGGCCACAAGCATGCGATGGAAATATTGAGTATGCGCAGTACGCCACGGTGAAAGTGCACCCCCGCGAAGTGTCATCGACCCATCGGGAATCACGAGGTTCGGGTCAACTTCATATTTCGTTCCGAGACCATCACAGTTCTCACATGCACCGAACGGTGAGTTGAAGGAAAAGTTACGTGGTGCCAATTCTTCGAAACTGGAACCACAATTCGGGCACGCCAGATGCTGGCTGAATGTGAGGGTTTCGCTCTCCTCGCCCTCCTTGGCAACCAGTTCGACACCGGCAACTCCTTCGGCCAACCTGAGAGCGGTTTCGAGTGAATCCGTGAGGCGACGCTCGATATCGTCACGTCGCACGAGTCGGTCGACGATGATGTCGATTGTGTGATTCTCGTATCGCGCAAGCTTGTCGCCCGATGCAAGAAACTCAGCAATATCGCGTACTTCGTCGTCGATGCGTGCTCGCACGAAACCTTGTCCGGCAAGGTCGGCAAGAAGTGTGTCGTACTCTCCTTTTCGTCCGCGAACAATCGGTGCCAAAACCTGGAAACGTGTTCCCTCTGGAAGCGTCATGATGCGGTCGACAATTTGCTGTGGTGTCTGACGCTGCAACTTGGTTCCGTCGTTCGGACAGTGCTGCACACCGATGCGGGCGTA
>JBEAXB010000070.1:0-5763 GCA_041160045.1 Actinomycetota bacterium | reverse complement strand
CGTCGTGCGACACTGACTCAATCGGGCGTTCACGTCCGCTCCGAACTTCTCGCCACATCTTGAAGGCAGAAATCATGTCGTCGCGCATTGAGTCAGACAACACAAGGCGAGTCGTGGATCGGCCACGTGATGTGGCGGATTCGATGTCAGCCTCATTTGCAACACGGACTCGGGCGAAAACGGTCTCATCGGCCAATAGCGATGCTGCCTTGTCGAAAAACGTGTTGATGGCATCATCGGTGACCTTTGCCAGTTCAGCAAAAGCGCGCTCTGCCCCACCGACGGCACTGTCCACCAAGTCGTGGACACCCTTGGGAATTCTCTTAAGGGTTGCGGTGGAAGCAACCGCGAGAACGCGATCATCAGGCTGCAGGTGAGCGGTAAAAGCGGCGTCAACCTGAATCCAATTATTGCCAATTGCTACCCAATCGCCAGTCTGAAGTAGTCGCTTTGTTGTCATTGCTCTATTCTGCTGTGTATGAGCACCTCAGAGGACAATCCTTTCTATTTTCGCCAACTCTTGAGTGGGCGCGACTTCGCGATGAATGACCCAGTGGCCAAACAGATGGTTAATTTCGCCTATCTGATTGGCGATAAGCGAACCGGTGAATGTCTCGTGGTGGATCCGGCCTATGGAGTTGACGACTTGATTGGTATTGCCGATGCTGATGGGATGAAGATTTCAGGAGTCCTCGTGAGCCACTACCACCCCGACCATGTGGGCGGATCAATGATGGGCCACACCATCGAAGGCATCAGCACTCTGCTTGAACGTCAACACGTCCCTATCCACGTCAATGAAAATGAAGCACCGTGGGTGCTGCGAACCACTGGGGTGTCGGCGAGCGATCTTGTGTCGCACAAGGCTGGCGACATCGTTACGGTTGGCGGGGTCGAGGTGACCTGTGTTCACACACCGGGTCATACTCCTGGTAGTCAGTGTTTCCTCACCGGCGGTTGCCTCATCTCGGGCGACACGCTTTTTCTTGAGGGCTGTGGTCGTACAGACCTTCCCGGATCAAATGTGAGCGATATGTACGACAGTCTTTCGATGCTTGCAACATTGCCCGATGACACGGTGGTGTTGCCAGGTCATCAGTACTCGGCGCCATCGGCGGCGCGGCTTTCTGAAGTGAAAGAGATCAATTACGTGTTCAAACCGAAGAGTCGCGAACAATGGCTCACGATGTTCGGGCACGATTGATTGCTAGTTCGTGAATGCAGCCACGATTGCGCTGAGGCCCGAAAGCAGCAGCAAAAACAACACCAAACGACGAAAGCGTTCGCCATGGATATGGGGTCTGATTCGAAAACCGATGGTGAGGCTCACGGCCAATACGGGCAGAGCCACCAGTACCCCGTTGAGAGCTTGTTTCTCTACCTTGCCTGCGCCAACGAATAGCACGAGCGATGCGAGCCCGACGATGGAGAAAACCGTATTAATGGTTGCCCGAAAGATGTCAGGTGGCAACTGTCGCGCCTGCATTACAAAAACGATTGGCGGACCATTTGTCGATAACGATGTTGACAACGCGCCACTGAGTGCTCCCAAGATCCAGTCGACAAGGCGGGTCTCTTCCCTCAGTTGAAAACCACGCCACAACATCAGTGCTGCGAGTGACACGACAACTCCCAGAACAATTCTCATGATGGACTCGGAGACAAACACGAAGGCCACCAAACCAAACGGCATGCCAAGAAAACTCGCCCAGATCAGACGCCGAGCCATTATCCAATCCGTATTGGCCCTGTCGGTAATTGCCTGAAAGGTGGTGGACACAGCACCAATGGCCGTGGAGATCACGACGGCTTCATGAGGCGGAACAAACACGGTCATGATCGGCACACACAAGAGAGCGAATCCGAAGCCGGCAAGAGACTGAGCAAACGATGCGACGCCGATGGCAAACGCCACCCACAACAAGAGACCCCCGCTCATGAACGAGCCTCAGAGGGCAAAAGACTGGGCACGGGGGGCGATGGCAAGAAACAGGGAATGGTCAACCATAGGCAATCGACCTAGCCCCTGGCTGAATCTCACCGTTCTGGCGTCATTTGAGTCGAATGATTCAGGCTTTAGGTCTTTACATTTCGTACACTTTAAGAATGTCCGTTGTTGATCTCGTAGCCCTTCGTGTCAACGGCGATCGCCTCATGTCGCGAATCATGGATTTGGCCCTTCTCGGAGCAATCGACGGTGGAGGCTGTGCCCGCCTGGCCCTCACGGATGAAGATGCTGCTGGTCGAGATCTGGTGGTGGGGTGGATGAACGAACTCGGATTGACTGTCACCACAGATGTCATCGGAAACGTCATTGGTACATGGAACGTGGGAAGTGGTTCTCCGGTGATGACCGGATCTCATATCGACACAGTTCGCACCGGCGGGAAATATGACGGCAATCTCGGCGTTCTTGCAGGGCTCGAAGTTATTCAGACACTCCAGGAGTCGGGCATTACCCCTCCTCGTCCGATGTCTGTTGGTTTTTTCACTAACGAAGAAGGCTCGAGATTTGCACCCGACATGTTGGGGTCGCTCGTATACGTCGGCGGATTAGATATCGAAACTGCTCTCGAGATTGTTGGCATCGACGGAGCAAGTGTCGGCGATGAACTCGAGCGAATCGGTTACAACGGTGCCCTCCCTTGTCCGGGACCATCACCACATGCATTTGTGGAATTACATGTTGAACAGGGCCCTGTCCTTGAACAAAAGGGCATTCGTATTGGCGCAGTGACCGGCGTGCAAGGAATCAGTTGGCAGGAAGTGACCATCAAAGGCCAGTCAAATCACGCGGGAACAACTCCGATGTCGATGCGGCGCGATCCCGGTTTCGTCGCTGCGAAAATATCGGTTTTCCTTCGTGACCTTGCCTCGCGCTACGGCGGTGACCAAGTGTGCACCGTCGGCAAGACAGACCTTTATCCAAACCTCATCAATGTGATTCCGGCAACCGCAGTGCTGACGCTTGATGTACGAAACACCAACGAGGATCTTCTGAAAAAAGCCGAAGCTGAGATATCGGCTTACATCGCGGATCTAGCACTGCTTGAAGACGTTCAAGTGTCATCACGAGATCTCGCGCGTTTCGAGCCCGTTGTCTTCGATGAGAACGTTGTTGGTCTGGTCGAAGAGGTTGCAATCCGTCACGGACACACCGTCTGTCGCATGCCAAGCGGCGCAGGTCACGATGCCCAAATGTTTGCACGCGTGTGTCCGACAGCGATGGTGTTTGTTCCGAGCGTTGATGGCATCAGTCATAACCCGGCCGAATACACCTCGCCTGAAGACCTTATTGCCGGCACCGACATACTTCTTCATGTCATGTATCGCCTAACCCAAACGGAGAGTCTCCTATGAGTCGCATCATCACCATCGGGGCTGCACAACTCGGCCCGATTCAAAAAGACCACACTCGGTCACAAGTGGTCGAGCGTCTTATTGCGCTACTTCGCCAAGCGAAAAAATCAGACTGCGACATTGTGGTCTTTCCGGAACTGGCACTGACAACTTTCTTCCCCCGTTGGTTTGTGGACAACATCGAAGATGCGAATCATTGGTACGAAACAGAGATGCCTTCGCCAGTGACGCAACCACTTTTTGATGAGGCTAAAAAACTTGGCATTGGGTTTTGCTTGGGCTATGCCGAACTCACCGCGGACGGACATCGATTCAATACTCAGATTCTTGTTGAAAAAGACGGAACTGTGGTGGCCAAATATCGCAAGGTGCACATACCAGGACACGAACACAATGAACCTGACCGTCCGTTCCAGCATGCAGAGCGTTATTACTTCGAACCTTCCATGGAGGGATTCGGGGTGTGGAATGCCTTTGATGCCCGCGTCGGAATGATGATTTGCAACGATCGAAGGTGGCCAGAGTCGTACAGGGTCATGGGGCTTCAAGGTGTTGAACTCATCTTGTGTGGTTACAACACACCCTTTCATTACGTGCCCGATCCGAGCCAAGATTCGCTTGCTGGCTTCCACAACGGACTCGTCATGCAATCTGGGGCATACCAAAACGGAACCTGGGTTGTCGGCGTTGCCAAGGGTGGAATCGAAGAGGGTGTTGACTCTCTTGCGCAAAGCATGATCGTTGCTCCGAGCGGACAAATTGTTGCTCTCGCTCTCACATCAGACGATGAATTGATTACAGCTCGGTGCGATTTGGATTGGTGCGCCCGTTACACCGGAACGTTGTTTGACTTTGAAAAATACCGTAGGCCTGAGGTGTATGGCCGGATTACAGCACAGCGCGGAGTTGTGATCGAGTAGTCATGGCTTTCCAGACTGCGGGCTTGGTGTGTGCCCATCACCATTTGTATTCGAGTCTTGCTCGCGGCATGCCCGCCCCTCCTCAAACTCCTGACTCATTTATTTCTATTCTGGAAAATGTCTGGTGGCGCCTTGACGCTGCTCTCGATCTCGACATGCTGTATTGGTCGTCAGCGTTGGGAGCTGCTGAAGCACTCATGAATGGAACGACAGCTCTCATTGATCATCACGAGTCGCCATCGGCAATCGACGGCAGCCTCGACGTCATTGCTTCTGCCTGCGAACTCGTTGGCATGCGAGCAAATCTGTCCTATGGAGTAACTGACCGATGGTCGGACGGCGTGCAATCAAGCCATGTGTCCCCTTTGTCTTCACCAACCGATGGTGCAAAGCGTGGGCTCGCCGAAAACGATCGTTTTCTGAAAGCTGGAGGTCGTGGCATGGTCGGGGTACACGCTTCGTTCACTTGTGCCGACGAGACATTGCAGGCAGCCGCTGAACTTGCAGAATCTCACGGGGTGGGTGTGCATATTCACGTGGCTGAAGGCCTGGACGACGTCGATGCTGGGTCACGATTGGAGAAATTGGCGAAAGATGACTGGTTGCTCGTTCATGCTGTCCATCTTGATCGGCCATTGCGCGGAACAATCGCCCACAATCCCCGTTCCAACATGAACAACGCAGTCGGTTATGGAAATCCAACTCAGTGGAACAATGACATTGTGCTCGGCACAGATGGTATTGGTGCAGACATGTTGGAAGAAGCTCGGCTCGCTTACGTTCGACTCCGCGAGTCTGACATCACGGAAACGCCCGACACTGTCTGGAGCTGGTTGCAAACCTCCGAGAAGTTCTTTCCAGAAGTTCGCACCGATGTGGTGACATGGTCGTATGACCACAGTGAAAGCCCTTGGCATGTTGCATTTACGCCAGGGATTCGTTGCACAGATGTCATGGTCGATGACGTTGCTGTGATCGCCAACGGTCTACCAACACAATTCGATATCTCAGAGATTCGCGCTAAGGCTGCTGAAGCAGCTGTTCGACTTCACAAGAAACTTGCTTAAAGGCGCACCTGTTGACAGGCGGCACCGACATGATGGTGGAAGTCAACTTCAATCATCGTCATCCTGAATCCGTCATCGCATTGCGCGCCATTGACGAATTAAAGCAATGGTCAATCGGCCCGGACAGTGTCTTCATCGGAGCGGGAGTGCCGTATTCTCAGATGGAACACGGCGAACTCGCAGCAGCCCTCCCTGCGCTTGCAGAGGCTGCCCGAACTGTTGGCTCGCCTCAAATCCGTGCAGCAGGAACGCTCGGCGGAAACTTGGGCACCTGCTCCCCTGCCGGTGATTCCCTTCCCGTGCTCTCTGCGTTGAATGCACTAGTACATCTGCAATCACCTTCAGGCCAGCGGCGTGTGCCATTTAGTGAATTCATGGTTGGCCCAAAGCGCAACGCACGTGAGGCAAACGAGATT